>JBDKTH010001373.1:0-11271 GCA_039680305.1 Thermoguttaceae bacterium
ACGAGGCCAGTATTTCCGCGGTCTACTATCCCGACTACGGCCTGGTCGAAGAGTCGATCCGCTATGGGATGATCGCCCACCTGGCGGCCAATCGCAAAGGCCCCTATCCGCCGCTGCTGACCGCGGCGCAGTGGGCCAAGCGGGAGGATGTGCGGCAGATGAGCGCCTCGGTGCTGGTCTGCCACGCGGAGCATCTCGGGATCCTGGGACAGACCGGCCCGGCCGCGACCTTGCTCGACGAGGCGCAGGCGATGATCGGGCGGCGCGACATGGGGGCCGGCGCGCTCGGCGCCCGGCTGAGCTACGTGCGGGCGGTGCTCGCCTTCCAGCAGCGGCGCACGGCGCAGGGCGACGAGGCCCTGGCCGCCGCCATGACCTACATGCGGCACGGCTCGCTCTGGCTGTACCAGACCCGCCAGGTCGACCGCTGCTTTCTCAGCGGCCAGATCACCACGCGGGGGCCGATCACCGCGCGGGCGGCCATGGAACTCTACGGCGAGCTGCTCCGCGACCCGCAGGCGATCGACTGGGTCGTGCGGCCGATGGAGTCGCTGGCCGTGTTGATGGTGCCGCACCGCGAGTCGTGGGAACACTGGTTCCTCGTCGCCTTGGAACGCAAGGAACACGAGACGGCCCTGGAGATCGCCGACCGGGCCCGGCGGCACCGGTTCTTCAGTTCGCTGGCCTATGGCGGGCGCCTCGAGTCGTTGCGGTGGATCCTCGAAGCGCCCGAACGCGACCTGCCCCAGGTGGCCCTCCTCGAACGGCAAAACCTCCTGGCCCAGTATCCGGCCTACCAGCAGCTATCACAGCAGGTCCGCAAGTTGCGCGGCGAACTGGAGGCCATGCCGCTGGTCGTCGAGGACCAGGCCGCCGCGCAGAAGCAACGCGACGCCTTCCAGCAGCTGGGCACGCTCAGCGTGCAACAGGAGGCGATCTTGCGGGAAATGGCCCTGCGCCGCGAGCCGGCCGAGGCGGTCTTCCCCCCCGTCCGCTCGATCAAGGAGATCCAGGCCGGCTTGCCCGACGGGCAGGTCCTCCTGGCCTTCTTCCAGGCCCGAGGCGAGCTCTACGGATTCCTCCTCAACCGGGAACGCTACGCCTACTGGCGGGTCAAGTCGAGCGCCAACCTGGTCCGGGGGATCACGACCCTGTTGCGCGAGATGGGCAACTACGAAGGCAATCGGGAATTGACGCTCAAGGAACTCGCCGACACCTCCTGGAAGCAGACGGCCAAACAGGTCTTGGATGGGCTGTTGGAGGGATCGGATGCCGATTTCAGCACGAAATTCCCCGAGTTGGTGATCGTCCCCGACGGCGTCTTGTGGTACCTCCCGTTTGACGCGTTGCAGGTCAAGGTTTCCGAGCAGCTGCGCCCGCTGATCTCGCGGTTCCGCATCCGCTACGTGCCGACCGCGTCGCTGGCCGTGCCGAGCAGCTCGTTGTCGTCGACCAATGCGACGACGGCGGTGGTCTTGGGCAAGCTCCATCCCCGCGACGACGTCGCGGTGGCCCAGGCGGCCTTCAAGGAGCTGACCGAGGTGCTGCCGCGAAGCGTGGCGATCGCCAAGTCGCCGCTGCCGGCGCCGTCGGCCTTGTATGCCTCGGTCATGCGGCGGTTGATCGTCCTGGACGACCTCAATCCGGCCGAGCAGGAGGTCTACGGCTGGGCACCGATCCAACTCGATCGGGGCAAGCCGGGGAACTTGCTGACCGACTGGTTTGTCCTCCCCTTTGGCGGCCCGGAAGTCGTCATCCTTCCCGGCTTCCATACGGCCGCCGAGAGCTCCCTCAAGCGGGCCCCCGGCAATGAGCCGGGGACGGAGATCTTCCTGAATGCCTGTGCGCTGATGTCGACCGGGGCCAAGACCCTGCTGTTGAGCCGGTGGCGCACCGGCGGGAAGCTGAATCAGCTCGTGGTGCGCGAGTTTGCCCAGGAGTTGCCCCACACCAGCCCGGCCGACGCCTGGCAGCGGGCCGTGTTGGTCGCCGTCGATACACGCCTGGAACTGGACGCCGAACCGCGCGTCCAGCGGGTCGTCGAGGAGAATCCCCCGAGGGCCGTTCACCCCTTCTTCTGGGCTGGCTACCTCTTGATCGACCGCGGCGTGGCCGATCCGTCCACGCCCGAGGACCCCGCCGACAAGCCGGTACTCAAGCTCAAGCCGGGCGCAGGGGCCGACAAGCCGGCCGAAGGAGGCGACAAGCCAGTGCTCCGCCTCAAGCTAGGGGAGGACAAGCCGGCCGAACCCGCTAAACCGGGCGTCGAAAACCAGCCCGAAGAGCCGGGGATGCAGGTCGACGGGACCAAACGCGGCGCGGGCAAGAAGGCCGCCGCCCCCCGACCGGATGCCAAGAAACGCCCAACCAAACGGAAGTAAACTCCCTACCGGCGGTGGAATTTGCCTCCCGGTCAGCCATAATTCACCGGAGACCCGTGTCGGAGCCGCACGAGTGGCGACCGTTCTTGCGGTCGGCGAGCGATTCTGATACAGGAACCCCAACGCGACATGGCCGCAACCAAAGGAAGAGGGGTCAGGGTTCAGGGTTCAGGACTCTGAGGAGACGTTCGCGTGAGACTCCTGAACCCCGAACCCTCTGCTGACCGAGAGCTTTCGCGAAACCTTTCACCGTGTTCGCAGTTAGTAGTCCCGAACGACCATCGTAGTCCCTGACGAGATTTTGGAGCGCAATCCCATGCGGTTTCTTTTTCCTGCGGCGATCGTGGTCTTTCTTTCGCTCGGCGTTCTGGCCGGCCCGTTGGCCTGGGGCGCGCAGAAGGAGAAAGACGACCTCGATCAGCTCTCCGGCGCCCAGTTGCTCGACCAGGCCACTTCGGCCAAGCTTACGGCCGACTCGCTCAGCGATCTGGCCGGAGTGATCCGGCTGCTGGAAAAGGCGATGGAAAAAGGGCTCGATGAGTCGGGGCAGCAGTTTGCCAAGGAACTGCTGTCGGCCACGCGGATCCAGCGGGGGACGGTCCTGTCCCAGGCGATCTTCGGCACCGTGCCGCCCGACCCCAACTGGCGCGACTACCGCCGCCTGGCCCTCGAAGACCTGGAAAAAGGCGTCGCGATCACGCCCAATCAGCCCCAAGCCTTCTTGGCCATCGCCCAGCTAAACCTCCTGCCCGGCGGCGACACCAAGCGGGTTCGCTCGGCCCTGGATGAGGCGATCCGCACCGCCGGCACCGAGAACGAGCCGCTCGTCAAGGTCAAGGCCCTGCTGATGCGGGCCGGACTCACCGAGGATGCCCAGAAGAAGCTCGCCGACCTCGATGAGGCCGTGCGCACTGCCCCGGGAAACGTCGCCGGGCTGCGCGCCCGCGGCGCCTGGTATTTCGACCAGAGAAAGTTCTCCGAAGCCCTGGCCGACTTCAATGCGGCCTTGAAGGTGGAACCGCAAAACGCCGCCCTCCTGGCGGCGCGGGGGCTCGTCCTGGCCGAACTGAAACGCTACGACGAGGCGATGGCCGACTTCACCAAGGCCCACGAGCTTGAACCAAAGGCCGCGGCCCCGCTCCTCCAGATCGGCCGTCTTCACGGCATCCGAGGGAAGTACAAAGAGGCCCTCGAAGCCCTCGATCAGGCCCATATCCTCGATCCGGGCAACGCCGGCGTGCTGTTGCTGCGTGCCTCGGTCTTCCAGCAGCTCGACGAGAAGGACAAGGCCCTGGCCGATGTCGACCGCGTGCTGAAGCTCCGCCCCGGTCTGCCCATGGCGATGCAGCTCCGTGCGGCCCTGCTGGCCGGCTCCAACAAGTTTGAAGAGGCGATCGCCCAGTTGGAGGCCCTTCAGCGGACGACGCCCGAAGATTCCGACGTCGACCTGCAACTGGCGATGTTCTACAACCTCGAAGGCCGGCCGCGCAAGGCGGTCGAGCTGTTCAGCAAGGTGCTGGCCAAGGAATCGACCAATTTTATCGCCTTGCGGGGCCGGGCCGACGCCCTGCTGGCCGTCGGCAAGCAGGCCGAGGCGATCGCCGACTATGAAACGGCCCTCAAGGTCCGCCCCGACGATTCCGGCGTGCTCAACAACCTGGCCTGGGTCCTGGCCACCTCGCCCGACGAGAAGCTCCGCGATGGCAAGCGGTCGATCGAGCTGGCCACCAAGGCCTGCAAGCTGACCGACTACAAACAGGCCCACATCCTCAGCACCCTGGCCGCCGGCTACGCGGAGACGGGCGATTTCGCCACGGCGATCAAGTGGTCCCAGAAGGCGGTCGAACAGGGCAAGGACGACCAGAAAGAGGCCCTGGCCAAGGAACTGGCCAGCTACAAGGAAAACAAGCCGGTCCGGGAGATCCAGAACACGCCCGAGCGCGAGGAACCCACGCTCCCCACGCTCGAACCGCCCAAGAAGTCCGAGACCCCGGCGCAGCCCTCGGCCCAGCCCGCGGAACCGGCCAAGCCGGCCGAACCGAAGGCCGCGGAGCCGGCGAAGCTCCCCGAGTTGAACGAACCGGCCCTCCTCCCCGCCCAGCCGGCCCCGTAGGGGGACGCGTCTCTTCACGATACACGCGAAGAGGCAAGCAGTGGCACACGCTAGGTCGATGTGAGCAGCCATAGCCGCGGCACTTGTGCCGCGGCATCCCCACTCCCCACATCTTTCCTTCCTCCCGGCCCCGGTCGGAACCGCTCTTGATCCGCTGGGGGTGTTCGATTTATACTGCCGCCCCGGTGATCTTGCGCGAGAAGGAGTGCTCGCGCACGATGGAGCGAACCAACGGTTTATGGAGGAACCGCAATGACCCTGCCATCTTCCCCTGCTTGTGGTCCCCAGGGGCCACGTCGTCGCGTGCGTTTGGGGCTGGTCGTGGCCAGCCTGAGTGTGTTGGCGGCCTGCATCCTGTTCCGCTACTTCCGCGGCGCCGAGGCGGTCAATGCCGCCCCGCCCACGCGATCCTCGATCCGCACGACCCCGTCGCGGGCGATCGCCCCGCCGACCACCAGGCCGCAAGAGGCGGTGACGGCTGGCTCCCAGACGACGCAGGTGCTGAAGGTCGTCGCCATGGTCAACGGCGAAGAGATCAGCCGGGAGGAACTGGCCCGCGAGTGCCTGACGCACTACGGCAAGTCGGTCTTCGAGCGGCTGGTCCACAAGTTCCTGATCATGCAGGAGTGCAAGCGGCAGGGCCTCACCGTCACCCAGGACGAGGTGAACGCCGAGATCGAGCAGATGGCGACCCGCTTCGGGCTGCCCGTCCAGGAGTGGCTGAAGATGCTCAAGCAGGAGCGGGGCATCAGTGCCACCCAGTATGCCAGCGACATCATCTGGCCGTCGCTCGCCCTGCGCAAGCTGGCCAAGGACCAGTTGGAGGTCACCCAGGAAGAGCTCAACCAACGCTACGAATCGATGTACGGCGAGGCGATCAAGGCACGGCTGATCGTCTGCGATGACGAGGCGCCGGCCAATCGCGTCCGCGCCGCGGCCGCCGCCAACCCGGACGGGTTCGGCGATCTGGCCCGCAAGGAGTCGAAGGACGCCCCCAGCGCCAGCGCCAACGGTCTGATCCAGCCGATCCGCCGCTATGCCGGGCCGAAGAATATCGAGGACCTCGTCTTCGCCTTGAAGGAAGGCGAGGTTTCGCCGGTGATCAAGGTGGCCGACCAGTACGTGATCGTCAAGTGCGAAGGACATTTGCCGGCGGTGAACATGCCGCTGGAGAAGGTTAAGCCGCATCTGGTCGAGATGCTCCGCGACAGCAAGATGCGCAGCGTGGCCAACGACGTCTTCGGGCAGTTGAAGAAGACGGCCAAGATCGAGAACGTGATGGACGATCCGGTCAAGCGCCAGAAGATGCCCGGCGTCGCCGCCATGATCAACGGCAGCCCGGTGGAGATTCGCGAGCTGGCCGAACTGTGCATCCAGCGGCACGGCGAAGAGGTGCTCGAAGGGACGATCAACCACCGGCTGTTGGAACAGGCCTGCAAGCAGAAGAAGATCACGATCAGCGAGGCCGACCTCGACCAGGAGATCGCCCGGGCCGCCGGCTCGATGCTGCCGTCGAAGGCCGACGGCTCGCCCGACGTCGACAAGTGGCTCGAGATGGTCCAGAAGGAACAGGGAATCTCGGTCGAAGTCTACCGGAAGGACTCGGTGTGGCCTTCGGTGGCCCTCAAGAAGCTGGTGGGCAACCACGTCGAGATCACCGACGAGGATCTCCAGAAAGGCTTTGAGGCCAACTACGGCCCGCGGGTCCGCTGCCGGGCGATCGTGTTCAACAACCTCCGCCGCGCCCAGCAGGTCTGGGAAATGGCCCGCAGCAAGCCGACCGTCGAATACTTCGGCGACCTGGCCCAGCAATACTCGGTCGAGGCCTCCAGCGCCGCCCTACGCGGCGAAGTCCCGCCGGTCCAGCAACACGGCGGACAGCCGCTCTTGGAAAAGGAGGCCTTCAAGCTCCAGAAGGGCGAGCTGTCGGGCATCATCCAGGTCGGCCAGGAACGCTACGTGGTCCTCTTCTGCGAAGGTCAGACCGAGCCGGTCAAGCTGCGCTTCGCCGAAGTGAAGGACGAGATCTACGCCGACATCCACGAGAAGAAGCTCCGCCTGGCCATGGGCGACTACTTCCAGAAGCTCCAGGATAGCGCCACGATCGACAACTACCTGGCCGGCAGCTCGCGGTCGCCCAACGGCAACAAGGCCGCCCCGCCGGAACGCTCCAGCGGCACCGCCTCGCTCAGCGGCATGCCGACCGCCCGGGCCGCGACCCGCTAACGCCGCTTCACCGCGGCACGCAGAGGCTACGGGGTAGCAATCTCTGGGGTTGCTACCCCGATTGTTTTTTGGCTCATCTTTGAGGGCCGTAGGCGATGGGAATCCCGCTCGACGAGATCGTGCCTTGGGGACGCTCCTACGAGGAGTACCTCGGGATGTTTGCGCTCGACGAGGACGATCTACGTCGAACGATCCTCGGCTGCGGCGATGGGCCGGCGGCGTTCAACGCGGTCTTCAGTTCGCGCGGGGGACGGATCGTCTCGACCGACCCGCTCTATGCGTTTTCCGCCGAAGCGATCCGCGGGCGCATCGCCGCCACCTGCGCGATGATCGTCCGCCAGCTGTACAAGCATCGCGACGCGTACGTCTGGCAAACGATCCGCACGCCCGAAGAGTTGGGCCAGGTGCGCATGGCGGCGATGGAGACGTTTTTGGCGGACCTTGCCCGGGGCACCCAGGAAGGCCGCTACGTGGCCGCCTCGCTGCCCCAGTTGCCGCTTGCCTCCGGCTCGTTTGACCTGGCCCTCTGCTCGCATCTTCTCTTCACCTATTCCGACCACCTCTCCACGGCGTTCCACCTCGACGCCATTCTGGAAATGTGCCGCGTGGCCCACGAGGTTCGCGTCTTCCCGCACCTCGATACGTCCGGCGTCCTCTCCCCGCACCTGGCTCCCGTTCAAGCCGCGTTGGCCAACCGCGGGTACACGGCCGCGGTCCGCACGGTGCCGTATGAGTTCCAGGTCGGCGCCAATCAGATGCTGGTCGTGACGAAGAATGCTTGAGGCTACCGCAACAACCGGCCGCCGTTGATGTCCACCGTCGCCCCGGTCATGAAGCCGGCCACGGGGCTGGCCACGAACACGATCAGCCGGGCAACCTCCTCCGGCTCGGCAAAGCGGTGGCTGAGCAGGTTCTTCTTGGCATAGTCCGGCGGCAACGCAGTGGTCGTCTGCCGGCCCATCTCGGTCAGCGTCATCCCCGGCGCCACGCAGTTCACACGCACGTGAGGGGCCAACGCCCGGGCGGCACTCTTGGTGAGGTTGATCAGTCCGGCCTTGGCCGCCGCATAGTGGGCATGATGAGGAACGCCCGTCTGCCCGGCCACCGAGGCCACCGTGACCACCGACGCCCCGGCCCGGAGCATCGGCCTCACTGCCTGCAGCACGTAGAACGGGCCGTTCAGATTGACCGCCACGATCGCCGTCCATTCCTCGGGCGAAAGCTCGGCAAAGGGCGTCACCGTGCTCTGGCCCGCGCAGAGCACCAGGATGTCGAACTGTTCGACCTCCGCCCTGAGCCGCTCGATCGCCGCCGCCACCTCCTGGGGATTGGCCACGTCCATCCCGAGCGTCCACGCCGACCGGCCGGCCGCCCGCACCGCCTGCGCGGTCCGCTCGGCCCCCTCGTGATTCCCATGGTAGCCGACGACGACATCCACCCCCTCCTCGGCCAACACCCGCGCCGTCGCCGCCCCGATGCCGCTGGAACCGCCCGTAATCAGGGCCACCTTGTCTTTGAGTTGTAGATCCATGAACGTCACTTCTCGCGTCTCTCCGACCTCGCCAATCGCCGCTCCCCGCTGGAGCAATCCCCCATTTTACGCGAAATCCGGCGTGAGGATAAGAACCCGTCTCCGGCCGATTCCGAATCGCTCCATCGCGGCTCCGGAACCATGGCTTTCCTCGATTCACCGATCGCCGCCTCGCTCGTCGGGCGTAGCGATCGATTCCTCGTTTGCCGCGTCCCAGCGGCCGACCACCTGATGCGTCTTTGCGAAGTCGACCTCGCCCATGTCCAGATCAGGCCTTTGCGGATGCTGAAAAACGACGTGATGCGTGCGGGCTGGAAGATGCTCCACCGTGCAGGGTGTCTGAGCCGGAGTGCCCTCGGGAGCGGACAAAGGGCGGTTGTCCAGGAGGATCGTCGCATCGAAGGGGTAGGTGACGAAGTTGACATCGACCCGGCCGGGAGTCATCCACCAGACGCCCGCGCCAATCGTTCCGCCCAACACCACGACAGCCAAGGCAGCGGCCATCCAGCGGCGAGTGCTGGGCGAAGGCGGGCTCTGGATGAGACTGCCCTCGAGTGCCGCCAGCATGGCTCCGCCGTCACGGAAGCGAGCGTCCGGGGCCGGCTGGCTGGCGGTCAGCGCAAGCCGCATCAGGGCCGCCAGGGGCGGGTTCGCGGCAAGCGAGTCGGCGGTCGGGCCAAGCCAGGGAAAGCGGTCGGCCGGAAAGCCCGTAAGCATCTCATAGACGACCAGACCGGCGGCGTAGACGTCCGCACGGGCATCCATGCGGCCGTCGGGCGGCATGTACTTTTCCGTGCCCACACGCGAGACGTGCGAGCCGGCCTCGGTCAACAGGCCGAAATCGGCCAGCTTTAGCTCCCCGTCGACAAACAGACAATTCGCCGGCTTGACGTCGCGATGAACCAGGCCGGCCGCGTGGAGCGAGGCCAGGCCCGCGAGCAACTGACGGACGCACGCCAGGCATGCCTCGGCCTCGAGCGGCCCGTCGGCCAACCGGCGTTCGAGCGTGGCCGCCTGGTAACAGGCCGGACTGGCCGCCTCGTTGCCTGCCGCATCGTCGGCCAGATCCATCACGTAGAACAGGTGCTCGGCGGTCTGGCCCACATGGTGGATGGTCAGCAGGCTGGGATGCCGGCGTCGCAGGTTCGCTTCCATGCGCGTGAGCGAGACGATCTCCCGGCCCGCCGCGTTGCTCGTGCGAGCGCGGGAGCGGGGAATCACTTTCACCGCGCGTCGTTGGCCGGTGGTCCGGTTCCGGGCCAGCCACACCCGGCCAAACCCGCCGCGGCCGATCTCGCAAAGCAGTTCGAAGTCGGGGATCTCTGGGGCGGCGTCCTCGTTGGGCATCGCGCCGTCGTCGGTCGAGCCGTTCATGCGTCGGCCGCTCCTTGCCGGATCGAGTTGGCGATCTGCCGGGTCAACGACCGCTCGGCCGAGCCGGCCGGATGGGTGGCCATCGCCAGCCGGACCTGGTGGCAGAGTTCGCCCTCGCTCGCATAGTCGCCGGCCAGCTCGCGGAGCCTCGCGAGGACTTTGCGCCGGGCCTTGTAGACCATGTTCCGCGTGATGCCCGTGAGCTGCGCGGCCACGGCGGGCGATTGCTCTTGAAGCACGGTCAGTTCGAAGGCCATGAACTCCTCCGGAGGCGTCTCGCGCCGCACGGTGTCCAAGAGCGCCGCGAGCAGGGCCTGTTCAAACGCCTTTTCCCATACGGCATCGGGCGTTTCTTCCGGGCTCTCCACCTCAAGCGGCGACTCGCTCGCCTCGCCGCCGAGTGCCCGGACCCGTTCCGATGGACGCCGCCGGCGCTGGGCCACCTGGTTGCGGGTCACGCGGTAGAGCCAGTCGCGAAACCGGCCGCGGGACGGATCGTAGTGAAACACGTCGCGCTGCGCAAAGACCGTCAGCATCACCTCTTGAACGATCTCTTCCGCCGTATGTTCCGAGCAGCCTCGGTCGCGTGAGTAGGCGTAGACGACGGGCCAGTACGAGCGGAAGAAATCGTCCCAGGCCACGGGATCCGAGGCGTCGCGCAATCGCTCCAGAAGCGTGGGGCAGGTCCGGCTGGCCATGTCAATCGCCCCTCCAAAGGACGCTCCTCGGCACACCCTTGATGATTCTGCGTGCGTTCTCCCATTATACTGGAAAGACGCAACCACACAAGAAATCTGGCCAATCCAGGCTGCCTGACGCATATATCTAGTGTAGAGTCTCTCGCAGATCGTGATCCTTGGGTGGCATGCCGTCATGGAGCGCAGCGACAAGTCGGCATGTCGTTCGGTCGAGAAACATGCCGAGCGCGCGGCTGCGTCGCGTGACGGCATGCCACCCAACCGTTACTAGTCCCCTATCCTTTCGGAGGTTATCGCGATGCGCAGTATCAAGTATCTGGCAATGGGAGCCCTCGTGAGCACGCTCGGTGCCTGGCTCCTCGGTCCGGTCGTGTGGGACACGCCCTCGGTCGCTGCCCCGCCGTCGGTGAAACAGGCGGGAAAGGCGGAGACGCTGTTGTTCGTACGCACCCGGCCGAAGGGGGCGGAAATCCTGCTCGATGGCAAGAAACTCGGCAAGTCGGACGGCCTTTTCCCGGTCGAGTCCGGCGCCTACAAGATCGTGCTTGATCTCGAAGGATATCAGCCCCAGGAGCAGCAAGTCACCGTGCGCGACGGCCGCATCACTCGCATCGAATTGACGCTCAAGCCACGCCAGGCCGATGGGGGCCAGGTGGCCGACTCCACCAGCGATACGCCGGAGCAACGCAGCAACGCGCCTCAGGTCGTGGGCGTCTGGCCCGCGGTTGGGGCCGTGGATGTCGACCCGGCAACGTCGGAAATCATCGTCATCTTTGACCAGGACATGGGACGCGGCATGTCGTGGACCGGCGGCGGGGCCGAGTATCCGCCGATCCCGGAAGGCAAACGCCCTGTCTGGCGCGATCGCCGGACGTGTGTGCTGCCGGTCAAGCTCGACGAGGCTCGCTACTACCGGGTCGGCATCAACTCCACCGATTACCAGAATTT
>JBDKTH010000404.1:0-1615 GCA_039680305.1 Thermoguttaceae bacterium
TCAAGATCGTCCTTGGTCGGCTTGATGCCCGGCAGGGTCGAGGTGTAATTGAACACTCCCCGGCGATAGTCGCGCGGATAGGGATTCAGCAGCGACGCGCTCGGGCCGGCCCCATCGCCGGAGATGCCATGGCAACTGGCACAGTGTTGCCGGTACAGGCCGCGATGAGTTCCTTGGGCATCGCTTCCCACCGGGCCGGCCGCGGCCTTCAGAAGGTCCAGATCCAAGCCCGATCCTTGAGGAACGCGCGGCTCGTTCGGCGTGCCGAACAGGCCGGTCATGGCCTCCTGGAGAGCTTCTCGCTGGGCAAGGCTGACCTTCTTCGGATCCCGCCCCTCCAGATTCAACTGGAACTCCGGCGCTTCGGAAAGACTACATCCTGTCACCAAGAGGGGCGACACGACGAGCGCAGCCAGAGCGATCGCCGCCCGTGCGACGGAACGCTTGGGGTCGGGGATCGGCTGCTTTGGTGTGGAAGCGGACCGGCGAGCCAAGGATGCCATATTCCCAGTGTCGGCTATTTCTTCTCGAATAAGGAGGGAGAAAGCTGGATCGTGCCCAGATCGTTGACGCCTGGCTTAATCGTAAGCTCGAAGCGGCCTTTGGGCCACTGGGGCGCGTCCAAGTAACCGACCCGCTCCTGCCACACCTGGAACTCCAACTTGCCGACCGGCAGCTTCGCGATGCGGAAGGTCCCGTCCTTTGCCGTGATCGCCACGTAGGGATCTTCACGCGGCAAAATGTAGGCGCTTTCCCAGGGATGGTAGTTGCACGCGATGGAGACCGGAAGGTTCTGTTTCCGCTTGAACTTCCAGGTGGCCTTGCCACCGACCGGAAGCACGATGTTGGCCGGCACATCGCCCAGCGGCGTGAAGGCGACATTTTGGGCCACGGGATCCGAATTGACGATGTGGTACTCCTGTTGGCCGACCCAAATCGCCATGCAGTGGGGCTGAAAAATGCAATCGCGGTTGTCCAGCGTGACCAGCTTCGGGGCCGTCTCGGCCAGTTCCGGGCAGATCTCCACCTTCCGGCTGCGCACGTAGAGGTAGACATTCGCCAACCCGCCGTCGGCAGCGACCATCAACGACTCGTCGCGGATGTCGAACTTCCCGCAGCAGTCGACGTCCTTATCGACTTTCAGTTTCTTGCGTTCCGGGGCCTGACCGTCGTAGACCAATCGGCCGACAAGGTCACCCCACTTGTCGCTCTCGGCGGCCTTAAGAATCGCTGAACCAAGACCGTGGGCCGCTACTGCTCCTGCAACGGAGCCGATCAGGAACTGCCGTCGACCGTACCTGCGCGTCATGAAGTGTCCTCCGGAGGATCTGCGATCGAGAGTCGTTCCCACCTCAGGAACCGGGCATTGTACACCTAGTAGATAGTTTACGGTGCCATGCTCCCGACGGGTGAGCTGATCGGTGGAAAAAAAAGTTGAAACTAGGCCAGCCGATCCGCTAGGCTCAACTCTGGCAGCTCTACGCTCGCCTTTTGGTCTTTGACAATTTGGCTTTTCCTACCAGTCCCCCGTGGGGTGCGTGAAGCACGGAACCTGAAGGGAAATGGGGTGTTGCGCGCACCGACTTCACGTGCTTCCAATGGGTTTTGACGAACA
>JBDKTH010000432.1:0-1522 GCA_039680305.1 Thermoguttaceae bacterium
CCAGCGGTCCTTTCCCAGCCGGGTCGGGATAGAACAGCGATGCTTGCCCGGCCTGGTAGCGGTAGAGCCCTTCCGAGTTGCGGCCCACGGGAACAGCGACCGCCGTGGGGTTCTCCCAGTGATTGATCTTGGTCCACCAGCAGCAATTCCACAGCAGCCCGCCCTGGGCGCCGGTCTGGAATCCCTGCCACATGTAAAGCCGATGCTCCAGCGGCGTCGATTCGATGTCGGCCGTCATGTTGTAGAGCCAAATCTCGTCGCCCGCCACACGCCGTGCCTCGACGATGGCAGGTTTCAGCGTCGACGACGGGATGATCCAGGCCTTCACTTTGCCCCAAAGCGGCTGAGAGATCTGCGGATCCACGGTCATCAGGCACTTCAACGCCGGGTCGCCCTGGTGCACCAGATCACACAGCCGGGCGATCTGGCCCATGTAGTCAGGCTCGGGCTCGTCATAGGGATAGACATAAGCCTTGTCCAGCATGCCCGCCTGGCGAAGCCGTTCGGCCACCTGGCGATTCATCTCGGCATACAGGCTGTCGAACGGCCGATCGGCCAGCGGCGTCAGGCCGACAAACTTGTGCGGCTTCCAGCCCTGGCCGGCCCCGCCGCCAAACATCGGCCCAACCGTAATCGCACTGGCGCGGTACTGCTTCGCAGCCGCCAGGAGCCGGTCAAACCGGGCCCAGTCGAGCTGGAGTTTCCCGTCCTTGAGCGTCGCCGTCGGCCAGAGGGTGATGTTGAAGCCGGAGAGCCGGTAGTTGGACAGAAGATCCCAGGCCAGACGATAGGCATCCTCTTCCGAAATCCCGGGGTAAAACCGGCGGATGAACCACGGCGATACCATCACCATCGTGCGGTAGTGCGGCGTCTCGGGCAGGTCGAAGCCCCAACGCCGCAGCCGAAGCGGCACGTCGGCGATCGGTTTTCCGCCCGCGAGAATCCTGACCGTCGTCGCGTAAGTCCCGGCCTTTCCACCGCGAGGCGGCGCCCAGTCGATCCAGAACACCGCATTCTCGCCAGGCCGCACGGCTTCTGGCCGGTCCGGCGCGACCAACGGATCGGGAGTCGGCCCCAAGGGGAAAGTCTTGTCGCGGACTTCCTGGACGGGCACGCAGCGAGCCACACGGTAGCTCAGGCTTCCTTCAGGCATGTCCCCGGGGCCCGACGGCGAGGAGAACTGCAGGGAGACCGGGCCCGTGTCGGCTCGAGGCACGACAACCAACTGGTACACGTCGTGCCCACCGCCTGGGGCCGTCAGCGAGATTGTTCCCGGGGCTCCTTGCGCGGGGGCGGCGGTGTGAGGATAGATCCGCGATTCGGCCCGATCGCCCCAGATCGTGCAGGCATCGGTCTGGGTGAGCCATTGGGCCGTCGACTGCGTGACATCATCCCAGGGATGCTCTTCACGGTAGCGGGCCTCAAGCTCGGGAGGCAGTTTGTCCCACACCCCGATCTCGTCCCACCACGATGTCCCCGGCGGGTCGAACCCCGTCTGCATCGTCAGCACCGGGCTCAACGT
>JBDKTH010001379.1:0-5106 GCA_039680305.1 Thermoguttaceae bacterium
GCAAGATCGGCCCGGGGTTGGCCAAGTGGCTCCTCTACACGGCCCGGACGCTCACGGCCAAGGAGGCCCTGGAGATTGGTTTGATCGAACAGGTCGTGCCCGAGAGCGAACTCGAATCGGCGGCCCGGCAGGCGATCGCGGCCGGCCTGCCTCCAGTGATCATTCCACCCCGGGCAGAGCACTACGCCGTGCTGGAGGCCTTCTTCGACGCCCAGCGAGTCGATGACCTGCTGGCCGGGCGGGCCGATCCGCAGGGCCACCCGGCCTTGGTCCGCGCCGTCCGGCGTGTGCGTACGATGGCCCCCCTGGCCTTGCATTTCGTGGAGCAGTTCATCGACGAGGGGATGCCGCGTCCCTTGGCCGACGCGCTGCGTCTGGAGATTGACCATTCGGAAGCATTGTTCCGCACGGCCGACGCCTACGCGGGGCTTCGCTCGTTGGGCAAGACGCAGCCGGTGTTTCAAGGGCGCTAAGACCATGGTGTGGCAACCGACTCATGGCGACTGCATTGGGAACGCAAGGTAGGGCGGTGCCGAGCTTGCGAGGCCCGCCACTGCATTACCACGGATCTGGCGGGCCTCGCAAGCTCGGCACCGCCCTACCTTGATTACCGCTCTTGTCCGCCAAACCCCATCAGAGGCGAGTCTGCGGCTCAATGATCACGAACTCGCGTTTCGGGTGCCGGGCAACGCGGCTGACGGCCACCTTGGGGTCGTGATTCCACACGATCCACCACCGCCGATCGGCCGCTTCGCCTAGCAGTTGCGGCTTGCGGCATCGGGTTTCCAAAGGATAGGTATCGTAGGCCGTGTGCCACATGCGGCGGAGGTGGGCCGTCGTCGGACAGAGGTCGCCGACGTAGGCCAAGGTCTGACCGTCAGCCTCAAACCGCACGACCAGATGGCCCCGGGTGTGGCCGCCCGTCACGCACGCGCGCAGCCCCGGCAGGATCTCGGCGTTGCCGTCCATCAGCACGACCTGGCCCGCCGCTTCCAACGGGCTGAGGTTGTCGGCCCAGTAGGCGGTCTGGAGCTCCGGGGAACCGCCCGTGGCGTCTTCCCATTCCATCCGTCCGATGAAGTATTTGGCGCGGGGGAACGTGGGGGTCAAGCGGTGATCAACACCGCGGCGCGTGCCGCCCCCGGCATGATCGAAATGGAGGTGCCCCATCACCACGGTGTCGATCTCGTCGGCCGAGACCCCCACGGCAGCCAGGCTCTCCAAGAGCGGCTCGCCCGGCTCCATTCCGTAGAATTTCCGGTCCAGCGGCCCATACTTGCCGCCATAGCCGGTATCGACCAGCACGGTCTGGCGGCCGTTGCGGGCCAACACGCAGTGGCAGGCACAGCGGATCCGGTTCGACTCGTCCGGCGGCTGGACGCTGCTCCAGAGATGCTTCGGCACAACGCCGAACATCACGCCGCCGTCGATCAAGAAACTGCCGCCGTTGACGAGCTCCAGTTGCCAATCTCCGAGTTGCATCCGTCCTCCTGCGGCCTTTTGGCGGGCCCTAAGGTAACTGATCGCGGAGGATCTTCCCTGCCGGCGAGCGTGGCAGGGCGTCGAGAAGCGTGATGCGTTCCGGGCGTTTGTAATACACCAGGTTCACCTCGCAGTGGGCGCGGATATCGACCACCTCCAAGCCGTCTTCCACGACGATCGCCGCCTTGACGAACTGGGCCCCCGAGGTGTGCTGGCCCGGATAGACCTTCACCTCGACCACGCCCGGCAACGTGGCGATCACTTCCTCGACTTCGCTCGGCACGACCTTCAGCCCGGAGACGTTGATCACTTCGGTCTCCCGCCCTTTGAGGCAGATCGCGCCGTCCGCATCAATGATTCCCAGGTCGCCCGTTTTGAACCAGCCGTCGACGATTGGCGAGCCGTCCACTTCGGAGGCCAGGTAGCCGGCCATCATCGAGGTCGATCGCACGTAGACCGTGCCGGTGCCCGGCGGCAGATCCTTGTGGGCCTCCTCCACGCGGATCTCGACGGAGACCTCGTGGAGCGGAGGGCCAATGCAACCGCCGAACTTCCCCTCCTCTTCCGGCCCCGCGATCGCAATCCCCCCCGTCTCCGTCGTCCCATACAAGGGTCGAACCTGCAAGCCGGACGCCTTATAGAAATTGCGGGCCGTTCGCTCGGCGAGCGGCGAGCCGGCGGTGAAGACCTGGTGGACGAACCGTCGCAAGCGGTCGCCGGCGCCGAAGATCAACAGGTCCAACATCGCCGGAACCGCCGGCAGGATCGAGATCTTGTACTCTTGCACCGCATGGTGCACGAGCTTGACGTTGAAACGCCGCATCGTCACGCACGAGGCGTCGGACAAGAGCGGCACCATCACACACATGCCGTAGGCATAGGCGTGACTCATCGGCGCCACGGCCAGGATCACGTCGCGTGACCCGATGCCGGCCTTCTCGATGTAGTGAACGCCCTCGGCCACGGCGCAGGGGCCGGGCCGGGCCGACACCTTGGGGACTCCGGTCGTGCCCGAGGTGGGATGCAGGGGGACCGCGGCGAGCGGCTCGTAGTCGCGTTGGAACGCCGGATCGGCCTCGTTGACCGTGCCCCAGAGGGCCCGCGCCCAGCCGTCGCTGTCGAGTACATCCGTGGTCTTAACGGCCGTTTCCAACTCGCGCTGGCTGCGGGAATCGCAAAGGACGAAGCGGGCGCCGTAACGCAACGCGGTCCGCTTCAGCTCCGCCGGCGGCGTCTCGGCATGGACCAACAGCGGCGATCCGCCGCACTGGAGGATCGCATCCAGGGTTGCCGGAAACAGCGGACCGTTGCCCACGGCCATCACCACCCGATCGCTCACTTCCAGGCCGAGTTGGCTCATCTGCCGAGCCAGGGCGAGGCGTCCTCGGGCAAAGGCCTCGGGACGCACGACCACGCCTCGCTCCAGGTCGACGATCGTCCCCCGATAGCCGTCGACCGCCGCGAGGATCGGTTCCGGGCTCAGTTCGTCAGCTACTTGATCAGAGAGCATCGTGTTGCGGCCTCCACACGCTCCAGCACTATGCCGATGTCACTCATCTTATGCGCCGTGGACAGGAACATCGTCTCAAACATGTTCGGATGGACGTAGACGCCCGAGCGTTGAAGCTGGTGTTGGAAGGCGATGTACTTCTCGAAGTCGCCATACTTGCGCACATCCCGATATTCTCTGAGCTTGGCCACGCGGCTGGTCGTGAGGAACAACGAGAGGATCGGTCCGACGTGCTGCACGCAATGGGGCACGCTGTAGCGGTTCATGATCTCGTCGAGGCCACTGGCCAGGCGGTCTCCCATCAGGTGCAAGTACTGGTACATCCGTTCCCGGTGGGCGAGGATCTTGTCGAGAACCGCTTCACAGGCGGCCATGGCCAGGGCATTCCCCGCATAGACGCCGCCGTGGAACAGCGTGCCATCGGCGATTAGTTCCATCATGCTTCGCGGCGCGCCAAAGGCAGCCACCGGATAGCCGCCCCCCAGCGCCTTGGAAACGACCGTGATGTCGGGGGAGACGCGGTAGTATTCTTGCGCCCCGCCCGGTGCCACCCGCATCCCGGTGATCACCTCGTCGAACATCAGCAGAATATTGCGGTCGAGCGTGACCTCGCGGACCCCGGCCAGGTACTGCGGATCGGGGGGGATCGTGCCGGAGTTGCACATGATCGGCTCCATCAACACGGCGGCCACTTCCTCGCCATAGCGATCCAGGCACCGATGGAGCACGTCCAGGTCGTTCCAGCGAACGACGATCAACTCGTGGGGCGCCCCACACATCCCGATCGTGCCGGGAATTGCCGGCCCGAAGCCTTCCTTGGGCAAGTCGCTCAAGGCGGCGTGGTAGCGGGTGAAGAGCGCATCGCTCCAGCCGTGATAGTGCCCTTCGAACATGAGGATCTTGGGGCGTCCCGTCACGACTCGCGCCAGACGCGCGGCAGCGTTGAGCGCCTCGGTCCCGGAGTTGGCAAAGCGGATCAACTCCATCCCCGGATAGAGGAGTTTGAGCTTCTCCGCCACCCGCATGCTGATCTCCGTGGGAAACCCCAATTGGCTGCCACGATGCTCAATCTGGCGGCGCACGGCATGGATCACGTGCTTGGGGCGATGGCCGAAGATCAGGGGGCCATAGGCCATGTTCAGATCGATGTACTCGTTGTCGTCGGCATCCCAGACCCGGGCGCCTTTGCCGCGTTCGGCAACCAGGGGGAGGTGGTAGGGCAGGACTCGCATCGTGCTGCTATCGCCTCCCGCGAGACTCTTGCGTCCGCGTTCCAACAGTTGCTCGCTCATGGTCGCCGTAGTCGGCATCGAGGATTTACTGAGTGTTGCCATGGTTGTTTATTCCAACCCCCTTCTGAGAGTACCGACCTGGAGAAAGCTTCACGGTGCCACACGCCCCCCCTGGGATGGACGGCGTGTTATTCTAGAAACCCCACTAACCCGGTCAAGGATCCAGAGGAACTCGCCTCAGGCCTGGCCGTAAGGAGAACCTGGCGCCGCTCGGCCGGCGATTCTCGCGGGGCTTTGCGAGCCATCTGTCAATCGCGCAAGCGATGGGAAGTCGGCGAGAATTGCCGGCAAAATGCGGGTTTCCAGGCAGAACCCGACAAAAACGCCGACTTGGCGCTCGGCGTGAGCCTGAGGCAAAAGGCCTAAGAGAACTGTCAGGAGGATGCCGTGCCGGCCCTGCTAGACCAGATCTGAAAGGCCCCAGCGAGGCACCCATGATTGGACACCTCGCTGGTGAAGCTTGTTTCCACAGATGCGCCGGGAAATAACGGTCAGATTGTCGTAGTGTCGGCGACCGCCGTTAGGTCTCGAACTCCACCAGACGGCTGACTTCCACCGGCAAACTGATGTCCTCTCGCACGGGAAGCGAAAGGACCGTGGCCTCGAGTTGCTCGGGATCGAGGCGGAGCCACGGCAACGGTTGGGGTCTTTCCTCATCGAGGATGGCCCGATAGATAGTCTGGACGTTAGGCCGCCGACGAACGCGGATCACGTCGCCGGCTTGAACCAGATAGGAGGGCTTGTCCACTTTCCGGCCGTTAATCAGAAAGTGGCCGTGGACCACTGCTTGGCGGGCCTGGGGTCGGGTCCGCGTGAAGCCAA
>JBDKTH010000308.1:0-2898 GCA_039680305.1 Thermoguttaceae bacterium
GCGTCCACGTCCTTGCGGTCGAGGATCTTGCGGTAGTCCTGGTAGACCTGGCAGCGGCCGTCGTACTTCTTGGCAAACTTCTCGGCGTTGCCCAGGTGCACGTCGGCACAGGCGACCATGTTCCCCAGGCTGCCGGCTTGATGGCCGATACCCGTGCCGCGTCCGCCCACGCCGATCGCCGCCACACGGAGCTTGTCGTTGGCCGACGCGGCCTTGGCGCACGCGCTCGTCCAGAAATAGGGCACCGTGCTGCCGGCCGCGGCCACCAGGGCCGACCGCCTCAGGAACTCACGTCGGTTTGCCTTCGTCTGACTCATTGCAGATTCCT
Source organism: Thermoguttaceae bacterium (assembly GCA_039680305.1). Classification (GTDB taxonomy): domain Bacteria; phylum Planctomycetota; class Planctomycetia; order Pirellulales; family Thermoguttaceae; genus JBDKTH01. The sequence goes on from JBDKTH010000308.1 coordinate 329, forward strand.
TCGTGCTGCAGAACCAATGTCACCCACTTGATCGCGATCGCCTCCGCGGGACGCTATTCTAGTCGAGGATCTGGGGAAAATGCCAGCAAGTGGCCCTGCACGGGCCCTAAGCTCCGCCGGTCTAGCTCTTTGAGGCTAGGGCTAAGCGCGATCGGCCAGAGAGCGGGGGTTGTCTGCCCCGGCACAAGACGTATACTGACTTTGAGTGCCTTCCGCGCTCACAGCACACGGCCTTTGCCGTGCCTTGACTGTCCGCTTCACGACAGTCTCCCTTGACGGGTTACCGACTCGCCTTTCCTTTTGCTTTTCTCTTTGCAGGGCCAAGAACCTCGCATGGGGCGGGAGGATACCCTGCGCCCAACGCGACGGTTCCGAACCCTGCCTCGATGTGATCCTGGAGGACGCCCCGATGACGTTTTGGAACAGCCATGCCTATGAGAAAACGCTACGTGCCCTGCGCTGGCAACTGAGGGACGACATCAATGACCTGACCGAGGTGGCGTTTGACGTGGTCCTTGACCACCGACGCCCGAAGGCCGCGGCGGTCTGCCGGTCGTGTCGCCCCTTCTGGCAGACGTCGATTGCGAGAAACTTCAAGGAGTTTGCCCGACGCCTGATCGAGCAGAAGGAACGGATGCTCGACCAGATTGACGCTGCCCTCGCTCGGCTCGAAAACGGCACCTACGGCGTTTGCCAACGGTGCGACACCGCGATTCCGGAGCGTTGGCTGACGGCGGTTCCCTATACGGCGTTGTGCGCAACGTGCGACTCGCAGCGCGTACCGGAAGGACGAGGCCGAGGCTTTTGAGAATCTTGTGAACGAGGAGATGAACGATGAAGAGCATTCTGATTACGGACAACGACCGCCGCCGTCTGGGGACGATGTTGGACGACTCCCAGCTTGCGCGGATCGAGCGTCGCGAACACCTGCACTCGCTGGAAACGACCCTGGACCGGGCCAGCCCGGTGCTGCCCACGGAAGTCCCCGAGGATGTGGTCACGATGAACTCGACCGTCGAGATCCTCGATCTCGATGACCGCGAGCCGGAGGTCTACACCCTGGTGTATCCCGAGCGGGCAGATGCCCTCAGCAACCGGATTTCGGTCCTGTCGCCCATGGGGCGGGCGATCCTGGGGCACCGGATTGGCGACGTGGTCGTGGTTCACACGCCCTCAGGTCGGCGACGAATCCGGATCGAGACGATCCTTTTCCAGCCGGAGCGTGCCGGCGACTACCATCTCTAGCATGTCCCGTGGCTGTCGGGGCGACGGAGAGGCCGGCGCCCCGGCGACCTCCCGCTCCGGGTGCAAGATTCTTCCTCAAAACCCACAGGATGGGGAATGGGAATGAGACCCGTTTGCCGGTATCGTATTCGCAGAATCGAAAAGGATGAAGCCCGAGACGCGAACAGCCCGTTCGTGCGTCGTCCTGCTCACTCCCCTGGGGTCACTCCATGTCCGTACCGCCGCCGTCCGTTCGCCAACGTCCCAGTCAGACCAAGATCGTCGCCACGGTTGGACCGGCGTGCGATACGGTGGAGGCCCTCATCGACCTGATCCGGGCCGGGGTCGACGTCTTCCGCCTCAACACGGCCCACGGCGGCCGCCAGGCGCTCACCGAACGATTGGAGCGGATCCGCGAGGCCAGCCGCACGCTTCGGCAGCCGGTAGGCGTGCTGGTCGATCTGGCCGGGCCCAAGATGCGCCTGGGCGAGCTTCCCGGGGGCCAGCTCCAGTGTATCCAGGGCCAGCGTCTGCGGTTCATCCGCGGCCGGGAGCCGGCGACCCCCAGCGAGCTGACGACGACCTACGCACCGCTGGTCGATGAACTGTCCCCGGGCGACCGGGTGATGCTGGCCGACGGCACCGTCAGCCTGGTCGTCGAGGAGAAGGGGCAGGATCACGCCGAGTGCCGCGTGGTCCAGCCGGGCCTGATCCGCAGCCGGCAAGGGGTCAATCTGCCGGGCGTGAAGCTCAGCGCCCCGTCGATGGACGAGAACGACCGCGAGAACGCGGTCTGGGCCGCCCAGAATGGCATCGATTTCCTCGGCCTGAGCTTCGTGCGCACGGCCAACGACATCGTACAGCTCAAGTCGCTCCTTCGCGCCGAGAAGGCCGAGACCCAGGTGATCGCCAAGATCGAGAAGCCCGAGGCTCTGGAACACCTGCGCACGATCGTCGACGCGGCCGACGGCGTGATGGTCGCTCGGGGCGACCTGGGCGTGGAGATCGACATTGCCCGGATCGGCGTGGTGCAAAAGGAGATCGTCGCCCTCTGCAACGGCCTGCACAAGCCGGTGATCATCGCCACGCAGATGCTCGACAGCATGCAGCATTCCCGGCTGCCCACCCGGGCGGAAGTGACCGACGTGGCCAATGCGGTGTACGAGGAAACCGACGCGGTGATGTTATCGGGTGAAACCTCGGTGGGGCGCTATCCCGAGCGTTGCATGGCCGCGCTTGACCGGATTTCCCGGCGCATTGAACGGTCCGGTGGACTGGGCTTTGGGCAGGCTGCGCAACTGCACAACGAACGGCACAAATCGGCGCGGGCCGCGGTGACGCTGGCC
>JBDKTH010001065.1:0-1523 GCA_039680305.1 Thermoguttaceae bacterium
GCCAACAATGGAAAACCACGCCGTCCCAATCCTGCATTGCGCCGAACGACGCAATAGTGGGAACCTGCTCGGCGCAGTAGGTGCTCGGCGCCGGGTGGCAATACTCGCTGATGTTGTGCGGCATGCCGCGCACTCGCTTGCCCGCCAGTTCCACAACCACCTGCTCGCCGCGGTTGACCATTGGCGAGTTGCCGACATGCCAGTCGGCCGGATCCCATGGCTTGCGGGGAAACACCGGATGTTCCCAGTAGCCGTGCGAGTCGATGAAATCGTACCGTGCCTGGCTGAAATAGGAACTGTACTGGTCGACCTGGGTCCCCTTGATCGGATGTTTGCAGCCGAGTTCCTTCTTGAGGAAGTCACGCATTGTGTCGAAGTATCGGCCGTCCAGTTCGTAGAGGAAATCGACGAAATCGGCCGCGACTTGCGGGGTCCGCAGCCGGCTTTGTTCGGGCGTCAGGGGCATGGAGACATTGCCCGCTTCGATCGATTGGCCAGGGGGCAGGCCGATCACGTCCGCCTTGCGCAGCGAGAAGCCGGCCAACGACACGCGGCTGGGCCCCTGGGGCGGGGAGATCATCAACTTGGCGGCCGGCTCATCGTGCGTGCCCACGAAGTGCAAGGTCACGTCGCGCCACTGGTGGCCGATCTCCACCTGGCTCCCCAACCCCACGCTGATCCACGGGGCATGGTTCATCGCGACGCCGGCATGGATGGGCAGGAACGCATCGGCCGGGACGTCGGCCTTGGCCTGGAACGACAGCGTGTAGCGGGTGCCTTTTTCGATGGCCAGATGCATCTGCTGGAGAATCACGAACGCAGACTTGTCTGCCGCGCGGTCGCTGGCGAGCACGGCACAAGGCCGGCCTTCGGGCCCGCCGCGGGCGGCGATCTCGACCGCGGACGTAGATGGTTTGACGACCTGCAACGTCCAAGCCGTGGTGCCGCTGGCCAGGTCGCCGTTTTCGAGCAGTTCCCGAGGATCGGCGTGAATCTCGCCCGTCGCCCAGGCTTGACGCAGGCGATCGGTCGTCGCGTATCGTGCCTTGAGGAAAGCCTCCCAGTGCCGCTGGAGATCGGCGATCATCGTTTCCGGCCAGGCCTTGAGAAAATGACCGCCGCGCCAAGCACACAGGAGTCCGTTCTCGTTGACGATCTCCATCGTGGACACCGCCGGCTCCTCGGTGTAGGCCTTGCCCGTGTAGGGATTGACGTGGCCAAAGAAGTCGCGGGCAAACTGTTTCTCCCCGGCCACAAAGCCTGCGTCCCACAGTGGTATTCCGCTGCTGAAGGGGGCGAACTTCTGGATGTTGATACCGGGGTAATGGGCGGCGGCCGTGATATTCCGCCAATGGTATCCATGGATCGGCAACTCCACGTAGATCCCGTGCTTCTTGAGCTGGGCGATGAAGAAATCGAGCTTGTCGAGTTGGGACGGAAGGACGCGCAACTGCCCCTTGCTTGCCGGGTCGAACAGACCGTTTGGCGCATACTGGCCGTCGATCAAGTGAATCCGCACCTGG
>JBDKTH010001188.1:0-2209 GCA_039680305.1 Thermoguttaceae bacterium
CACTTCCGGGATTGGCAACACTTCTGGCAACACTACCCCTCCGACTGGCAGGGATGGGGTGTCTCAAGAAACAACAAAAGCTCTTGGGTCACAAGAGCTTATGAAGTACACCCAACAGGACTCGAACCTGTAACCTTCGGTTCCGTAGACCGATGCTCTATCCAATTGTGCTATGGGTGCAACTCGCACGATCCTTCGTATTAAGCAGTTGCGGCTACGAATCGCAAACGGCTGGAGAACGGATCAGCGATTAGTCCGTTAATTTAGCATATCAAGGGTCGACTGGTAACCCCTCCCAATGGTTGTGTCCAGTTCACCGCACGCTGTTACCAAGAGATACCTGTCGGCTTGCCTTTTGCTTCCACCTCATGCTGCCATAGACACCGTGCAGAGGGGGCTGTGACGCCATCGAAAAGTCAAACAAGGGGGAGACGGCCGTTCGACATTGAGGTAGCAATCCAGTGAATTTTGGAGGCAGTGGAAGCATTTCCCAAGGCGGCATTGTTTGAACTGGCGGCTGAAAAGTCGGATTCGCCGTTTGAGCAGCTAGTGGCCTGTATCATGTCGTTCCGAGGCGTCGGGCCGAAGTGTTTCAGTTGTCCGGTGCTCGACATGTGTCGGCAGGTCGGCGTGACGAAGCGTCGTTGATCCACCTTTGAAGATGACTAGCATCCGCCGTGCGACGGAGTTCTCTGCCGCAATACTGCATCGATATCGCTTGGCTAAAGCCGCGCACGTGCCAGCGGTGGCCGCATGCGGCACGGAGTCCGAAGGGAAGGGAGTTCTAATTGTCGCCGAACAGACAGCACTGCATTCAATGCGCGGAGGTTAAGAACCACGAGTGATTCGCGGTAATCGAGTGGCGTTCTTCCAGGCGGCCCGTTATACTGCAAGTGCCAGTGGAGCGAATTCATGGAAGATGCAATTCAGGGACGAAAGGGGCTCACCTGTGTCCACAACGCAGTTCTATGACGCCACGGTTACCCGGACCTGGGACGGCCATCCGGCGGTTCGACCGCCCAATGCTCTTATTCCGCTCTACCATGCCATCCTGGAACACGAGCGCCTCAGTTGGGTCGAGCATCATCGACTCTTGCGGCTGTTAGGAGCTGGCGGTCAGGGGGTGGTCTATCTGAGCGAGCGCCGAGGGACTGACAACTTCACGCTGCCGGTAGCATTGAAGGTTTTTTCGCCGGAGCACTATGCGACGGAACAAGCCTACCATGAGGGGATGGGGCAAATCGCCTGCGTGGCGGCCCAGGTCTCGCTGATCCAACAAGACAACCTGCTCGACGTGCACAACTGGCTCGAGCGGCGTCAGATTCGTGTGATGGAAATGGAGTGGATCGACGGCTTCGACCTGCGGCACTTGTTGACGCAGAAGATGCTCGACCAGATTCAAGCCCGGGTGACTCCGCGAACCTGGAGGCACATCACCGAGGTGGTGGTAACCACCGGTCCATTGCAGCCACGCCTGAAACCGGGGATCGCCATCGCGATCGTGCGCGACGTGCTGGCGGCGCTGGGGGCCCTGCATCGGGCGAGGATCGTGCACGGCGACGTGAAGCCGTCGAACGTGATGCTCAAACGCACAGGAAATGCCAAGGTGGTGGACATCGGGTCGGCATATTCGCTCGACCGCCCACCGGCCCAGACAACGTGCACGCCCGCGTACGCCGCGCCAGAGGTGCTGGAGCGCAACGAGTGCACGCCGGAATCAGACCTGGCGAGCGTCGGCTACGTGCTGGTCGAAATGTTGACCGGCCGGCCGCCGTTTCTGGGATGCACTACCTACCACGACCTGTTGCAGGCCAAGCGATTTCTGGCCCAACAACTGCCACACATCTTGCCACAAGAGGTGGTCCGCAATGAACTGCTAATGGACTTCTGTCGCCGGCTTGTGGCGCCGGATCCGGCTCGGCGGTTTTCTAACGCCAGCGATGCAGATCTGGACGAGGTGGGGGCGGCGGCCATTCAGCGGCAGTTGGTCAAGGGCGACCTGGCCAGTGAGTACGATTTCGAGATCCGGATCTGGCTCGAATCGCTCACTGAGCTAGAGTAGCGTCAGAAGACTCCGACACGCGTTTCTTCTGACGGCGGCGTGCTGAACAGAATTGGTTGAGCACGGTCGCTGGCGACCGGAGGACTGCAGGGACGCCCGCACTACAACCGGCTGACCGAGATTGAGACTAACCCAGGGCTTCCTGTT
>JBDKTH010000204.1:0-1799 GCA_039680305.1 Thermoguttaceae bacterium
AAGGAGCTGCGTTACGTCTTCCAACGATCGTACGACACCCCGCCCGGCTCCATGATCAAGGAAGTGACGCAGACGATTCCGCTCACCGACGGCCGGTTTCAGGGTCTTTCGCCCAAGTGGGAGCAACGGCGATGGCTGCCGCCCGAGCGCAACTCGGTGCAGTGGGTCCTGGCAAAGTTGAACTGCCGGACCGTGGGAAGCGATTCCGTCGAACCCGCCAGCGACGCGGAACTGCAACCGCTGCTGACGCGCGTCGTCGAGTTGCTGCCAAAGGTGGACGACCGACACTGGTCCGACGTTTGCGAGGCGGGCGCTTTGCTCGCCAAACGTGGCGTGAAGAATCCCCGCGTGCTCGAGATCGTCCGAGCCCGGTATCTCGATCCGCAACTCTACGCCGGGGATGCGACGGAGGTGCTGACGCGGTACGATGGCGACGGCAGCCAAGAACTGTTCGTCAAGCGAATCCGGCTGGAGATGGAGTTGGCCAGAAAGCCCGAGGCCCTTCAAGAGCAATCCGCCTATCTCACTGGGTGGCAGTCCTTGGAGGAGCTTTTCACCCGGCTTCACTCAACGCATCCCTTGCGCGACGCCCTGATCGTGGAAGCCATGGACCAGCCGAACGCCGACGTTCGCTGGGACGGCTATCGCCATTACGACGAGCTGCCCGAATCCCTGGCCAGGTCCAAGCTGGCCAAAGGGCTCGTCGATCCGTCACCCCAGATCCGCGAGCACTGCATCGAAGCGATCGCCGATCGGTTCGGCGACCTGGACCTGTTGCGTACCCGGCGTTTCAAGGAGACGGACAAGTCGGTGTTAAAAGCACTGAACGAGGCGATCAAGAAGCTGGAGTAGCCGCCCACGGCGGATAACGACTTCGCCAAGGCGAAGGAACTCGGCTCCAAACCGAAGTAGGGCCTCCGATGGCCGCAAGCAGCAGTGCTCATGCGTTCTGCGTCATGGCAACTCTCCATGACACTCGGCCGCCAGCCCTCGCACTTCCTCTTCGAGCCAATGGGTGGGGCAGAGAACGGTGGGAAGCACGATGCGTACCCGATAGTGGCAAGTCACGCGATGGCCGCGTATGGTCTTCTCCAAGCCAACGTGGATCGTCTGGGGAAGTTCGGTCTCGTGAATGAAGCCGACGATCTGCTGGAACACAGACGCCTGGCTCCTCTCAAATTCGAGCCCCTCGTCGCCCGACGACAAGAGACGGGTCATCCGGTCGAGATAATAGGCAAGGATCTTCTTCCGCATCGCGTCAGGCTCGGCGATCGGGCACTCGAAGCGGTAGATTTGCTGAAACCGGGTCCAAACCAGCATCCGCCGGAAAACTACCTCCACAGGCGGCATCGGTGCGTTGTCAAACGCCGGCGACTGGTAAGGATTGTCCATCGCAGTTGACTCGCTTGCCCAAGAGTGTTCGTCCCAGCCCCTTCTTCACGAAGATCCTTTCCAATAGTCGACTGTGTCGCCATTCTAGACAACTCTCACCGTGGACATAACCCCTCGCGGCGACAAAGGCCGAAGAGCCGACTCAACGGCGCGAGACGTAGTTTACCAGGCACATCACGTCCATTCCGAGCTTCAGGGCCACGATGACACCAATCGCGATGATTCGTCCCTTGGCCGCCTTGACGCCCCGCCAGCCGTTGATCCAGACGTAAAGGAACAGCGGAATGAGGATGATCGCCAGACAGGTCGCCTTCGCCGCCACAGCCAACGACACGCACCTACCGGCCAAAGCACTCCACATGAGATCTGCCTCGGTGGGAAACACCTCGATGAACACTGCCAGAAGC
>JBDKTH010000465.1:0-5016 GCA_039680305.1 Thermoguttaceae bacterium
TTGAAGGATCTTGGACATGAAACCTCAACTTCCAGTCGTCACCGCATGCCACAGGAACTTCGTCTCCGGATTGGCCGGCGCCTTTTGGGGCTGGGGCTTCGGCAAGCGGAACTGATGGGCTCCGGCCTTTACCACGGTCTGCACCTGACTGCCGTCGTCGAACACCAGTTTGAGCGACCCGGCCACGTCCCCGGGCAGCAGCACGGCCACCTCCTGCTCCGCGGGAGCGTAGACCCACACGTCGGTCTTCCCGTTCTTGGTCTCCGTGACGAACGAAATCCCTTCGTCGCCAAAGTTGACACCGCCGAGGGTCTTGAAGTTCGCCGCCACCAGTCCAGGCGCCTTGATGAAGAAGCCGAACGGGGCCAACTGCTGTCCGGCTTCCTCGCGGGCCACGGGCCCCACGTTGGCAATGATCCCCACCGAGCCGTAGCGTGCCTTGAGCATGCCATCGTCCTCCCGGGTCGGCTGCGGGCCGCGATCGTGCTTAAAACTTTCGGCCGGTTCGCCGATATATCGGGCACAGACCGACTTTTGCAGCCGGTCGAGCCACAACAGCCACTGGTAATGCCGCTCCTGCTTGATCTCCCAAGGCCCCACCCGGTAGCTCATCGCGTAACCCAGGCCCAGCGACCAGGACAACACCTCGCGGTTCGTGACGAACTGGCCCAAGTCGTGATGGATCATCGCCGTCTTGTCGTGGGCGATGTACTGGGCCAGCGGAAAAACCTCCCAGGTGGCCGGATCGTAGATCTCCTTCATCAGTCGCCGCCAGGCCGGGCTGTGCTCGGTGGGCACGATCTGCCAGGTCATGCCGCACAACTGCGACTCGCCATTGACTACCCGATCGCAGCCGCTCTCGGTCGACAGCGGCACGCGCTGGCTGTCCTCGTCGACCATCGACTGCATCCCTTCGGCATACGCGTACGGCGTGGGGCTGGCCGGGTTCGTGTCGTAATGCCAGCCGCGCGCCCCGCACTGGTCCTGGAACAGCACGTCCACCGGATATTCTTGGAGGAACTGCTCGACCGTCTTCCGATTAGCCGCCTGCACGGCCGGGTGCCAGAAGGTGATCGTAAAACCGCCATTCTTCGAATACTGCTCATGGTGAACCTTGCCGTCGAGCGTCTTCAGCAGCGGCGCCTCGCCGTGCTCGTCGAAGGTCGGGCCCTTCGGCCCCTCGCACCACCAGGTGGGATTCGTATACGGCATCACCAGATGACCCATCGCATGGGCTTTGTCAAACAGTGCCCGGAACTCCTGCGGCGTGCCGAAGTCGGCCTTGGGCGGGAGATGATCGGGATACTCCTTGTCGAAGCCGCCCTTGAGATAGTCGGCAAAATGGATCTGCGTCGGCACGGGCAGCAGTTCCAGATGGGCCAGCTTCTCCTGGCACTTGCCCGCATAGTAAAGCATCACCGACGTCTTGAACTTGGCGAGCACCTCGCGCGACATCTTGTCTTCCAGCCGTCGCTTGATCCCGTTGGCCTGGCAGTACGCCCGGAGGTTTTCTTTGGCCGAGCCGCCCAGCGCGATCCGGACCTTGGGGGCCTCCCACGTCTGCCCGGCGGTCACGAAGGTCGAGTACCGCCGATCGCACCAGCCGCCGTTCTCATCGCCGCCGCAGCCCAGCCCGCCGGGAATGAAGATCTTCTTCCGGTCGCGGGCGCCCTGCCACGGGGCCCAATCGCGCGGCTGCACCCCATACACGGCCGCGGTGCCGCTGCGCGTGTCGAGTTGGAAGAAATCGGCGAACGCCGCCGGGTAGCGGAGACCAAACTCATAGTAGCGGTTGCCGGGCATCAGTTCCCCGTGGAACGAGTAGCCGCCGACCTCGAACCAGTTGCCCCCGCGCCGCACATAGCGGCCCACCGCCTTGACGCCCGTCTCCAGGTCGCCTGGCTTCTCCACCGGATAAAGCTCGCCGTACGGGTTGAGGATCGCCAGGAACGAGCCGTCGGCCTGGGCCGCCTTGAGCTGATCGACGTTCTTCAACTCCACCAGCTTGACCTTCGCTCCCTCGGGCGTCTTCCTTCGCAAGACTTGCAGCCACTGCTCCACTGGCACCGTCGCCCAACTGCCCGCCGGCGGGCCGCACTGGAGAGAAAGCAGCCCGATCTTGTTGCGATCCGCCGGCCGCTGGGCGATCAACCGATCGACGACCGCCTCGACCAGGGCCACGGCCAACGGCTGATCGTCCCGGCTCACCATCCCGCCCAATCGCCAGAGGCGACCCGGGCCGCCCAGCCGGCCCGAGGCCAGGTAGGAGCCATTGGGCGAGTCGACCAGCACCAGATCCACCTGGGCCGGCGCCGAGATGCGGTTGACCGTTGCCTTGGACCGGTTGATCCGTTCCGACAACCCTTGCCCGAGCCACTTGCGTCCCTCGTCAGTCACGCGCAAGGCCACCGGCGGATCCTGCACGTCGCGCGAGATCAGATCGCCGCCCGTGAGCAGGCGATACGCCTTCGGGCCGGCGTTGTGCGATTTCCAACTGGTCGGCTGGGCCTGTTCCTTGAAGAAGGAGCCCAAGAAAGCCGTGCCCACCGACTGGTTGCCGTCGGCCGGAAAGACCATCCGCTCCAGGTCCGCCGGATCGAAACGCAGCCGGGCCGGCAGCACGAAGTCCAACACGGTCTTCGCCCGCGGCGTGACCTGACCCGCAAGATCAAACCCCTCGTTGCCGCCCGTGACCGTCACGACGACGTCCAGCTCGGCCGAGTGATACGTCAGGCGCAGCGTCCCGGCTCCCGCCGCCTCGCCGCGGAACGACCGCTCTTTGGAGCTAGCCGAGAACTCCGCCGCGTTCACGACGCTCCCGTCCTGGAACCGCACCTGCCAGAGGCCCAGTTCCCCGCTCCTGACGCCGCAGGCCTTTTTCCCCTTCTCCGCCACCGCCAGGATCGCCCCATTCTCCGGACACAGCGTGATCTGCCCCCGCTCCGTCACGACCACCAGCGGCTTGGCCTCCTCCGCCCCGACGGCCTGGAGACCTCCAAGAAGCATGGGAACGAGAACCGCGAGCAGCCTGATCGAACGAGTCATAACCTTGGTGTCTTTCCGGAAGGGGGGCAGCGGGCATCAATCTTCCGACAGCACTCAGCCGTCAGCAATCGGCGGTCAGCCGTCAGCCTTAAGCAATTTGCATTTGTCAATTTCCAATTTTCAATTTGCAATCCTCTTTCCAAGTCTTCCATCTTATCACGCATGCCCCCCGCGTACATGCCCCGGTCCGCGTCAAACCGTGGAGTTTCCGGCGTCCGCATGGTAACATGGCACCTGCGCGGAGGGTGAAACCGCCAATTTTCGCGACCTGCAACTTTGGGATATGGATACGGAGAGTTGAGATGAAAGTCGTCCTGCGAGCTGTTTGCACCTTGGGCCTGTCGCTGTTGCTGGGCAGTGCCGCCCTGGCCGAGATGAACGTGGCCCGGCTGCGGTGCGAGTACCTGGAAAACCCCTTGGGAATCGACGTGGTCCGGCCGCGGCTGAGCTGGACGCTCCAGTCGCCCGAGCGCGGCCAGAAGCAGACGGCCTACCAGGTGCTCGTGGCCAGTTCGCCCGAGGTTCTGGGGCAGGACCGGGCCGACTTGTGGGACAGCGGCCGCGTGGCTTCCGACCGTTCGGTCCACGTGGAATACGACGGCAAGCCGCTGGCTTCGTACCAGGCCTGCTGGTGGAAGGTTCGGGCGTGGGACAAGGACGGAAAGCCCTCGGCCTGGAGCGACGCCGCCCGCTGGACCATGGGCATCCTCGACCCCAAAGAGTGGACCGGCAAATGGATCGGCTACACCAAGCCCTATGAGATGCCCAACGACTGGCTCCAAAAGGCCCCCAGCCCCGTGTTCCGCAAGGCGTTCGACCTGTCGCAGCCGATCAAGTCGGCCACGGTCAGCCTTTCGGGCCTCGGGTTCTATGAGCTGCACCTGAACGGCGCCAAGGTCGGCGATCACGTGTTGGACCCGGGCTTCACCCGCTATGACAAACGCGTGCTGTACGTAACCTACGACGTGACCGACCAGCTCAAGCAGGGCAAGAACGCGATCGGCGTCATGCTGGGCAACGGCTGGTACAACACGTTCACCCGCTGCGCCTGGGATTTCAAAAACGCTCCCTGGATCAGCGAGCCCAAGATGATCCTCCAGCTCCGCGTCGTGCTGGCCGACGGATCGGTGCACTCGATCTCGAGCGACGAGTCGTGGCGGGCCAATACCGGACCGATGGTGTTGGATGCGATCCGCAACGGCCAACTCTACGACGCCCGGCGCGAAATGCCCGGCTGGGACACGGCCAACTTCGACGACTCCTCCTGGGCCGTGCCCACGGTGGTCGAAGGCCCCAAGGGCACTCTGCACGCCCAGATGGCGCCGGCCATCAAGGTGACCGAGACGATCAAGCCGGTCTCGATGCGCCAGACCCATCCGGGCGTCTGGCTCTTCGACATGGGCCAGAACCTGGCCGGCTGGGCCCAGCTGCGTGTCTCCGGCCCGGCCGGAACCGTGATCAGCATGCGTTACTGCGAGCGGCTCGATGGTGGGCTGCCCGACCGCCATACCAGCGATCCCTACGTCTTCTCCGGACCGTTCCAGAACGATATCTACGTGCTCAAAGGCGAGGGCGAAGAGGTCTGGGAATCGAAATTCGCCTACCACGGCTTCCGCTGGGTGCAGGTGAGCGGACTGCCCGATAAGCCCACGGCCGATACGATCCGCGCCCGCGTGGTCCATACGGCGTTCGATCGGATCGGCTCGTTCGAATGCTCTAACGACCTGTTGAACAAGATCCAGCACCTGACGCTCTGGTCGTATCGCAGCAACTTCCACAGCATCCCCACCGACTGCCCCCACCGCGAAAAGAACGGCTGGACCGGCGACGCCCAACTGGCCGCCGAGCAGGCGATGTACAACTTCGAAAACGCCGCCGGCTACACGAAGTGGCTAGACGACCTCTACGACGAGCAGCGCGACGACGGCAACCTGCCGGGCATTGTGCCAACCGCCGGCTGGGGCTACGCCT
>JBDKTH010001289.1:0-2538 GCA_039680305.1 Thermoguttaceae bacterium
GTGATCACCGGATCCCAGTGGGTCGTGTCGCAGGCGATCTGTCCTCGTTTGTGAACGACGAAGCGAATCGCATCGCCACGGCGCACGTCGAGTGTTATGTTGGGTTCCACCCCGTCGCCGTCGCGCCCTTCAATCTCGGCCAGCCACACGGTCTTGCGCCCCTGGAGCACCGAGACCCGCACGCCGTCCCCATCGAGATGGGCCTTCGAGACGCGGCCGGTGATCGTCACGCGACCGTCTTCGGCCGAGGTGAAGCGGCGAATGCTCGACGTGTTCTGGCCCGGATGCTGCCAGTCCTTGCCTACCCGGGTCCAGTCGGGACCGGTCCAAAAGGTCGAGCCATACCACTCGTCGTCGCGGTAGGTCAGCGGGGCGTAGTGCAGGGAGTCTTGCACGCCGGTCATCAGCGTGATTGGGGTGCCTGCCGGCTCCGCCCAGAACTGGTCGGATGGCGACGCAGTCTGCGCCATCGCCCCAGGGCCGATCATCGCAAGGGCGACAAGCATGCCGCCGAGACAGCGGGTGAAACGAACGGGCATGAGTGTTTTCTCTCCATCGTGGCAAGAGCATTGATTTCCGGATTCTCATTCCCCGCGGGGAATCTCTTCCTCAGCCGGGGTGGGAGGAAGCCCGCAGGCGGAACGGAGTGTCGGCACGGGGCGGAAGTCGGACTGCCCCTGGTACTTGAGGTGTCGGCGGCCGAAGTAGGAACCGTAGTAGGGAGCCCCGCCGTCGATCCACGTGACCAGCTTGATCCACTCCTCCTTCGTGAGCCGCGCATCGTAGTGCCCCTTGCGGAGCACCTCCACCAGTTTGCTGCGGTGCGAGCCGTAGGTGTACGGCGGCACGGCCTCGGCGTTCTGCATCGCATACGTGCCGCTGTTCCATTCCTGGATCGCGTTGACCAGCTTGCCCTGGAGAAGGCTCTCGTAGGAACGGTTGAACAACGTGGTCAATTCGCCCCGCAGGTCGGGCGCCGCCTTGGGGTCCTTGCCGTTGTGGCAACGGACGCAGTGCCGGTCGAGGATCGGTTGGACGTCGGTCGGATAGTAGAGCGGGCGCGGGGCGACTTCGCCCGGCTGAGCAGCGAGCTTCGCGGGCGGACGCCGCAAGGCCCACGCCGGACGCCCCTCGGGCGCCTGGGTGCGATGCTCGTGGCAGCCAATGCACGAACGCTGCTCCCCCGGCTCGAAGTTGACGAACGTCCGCATCCGCTGCACTTCCATGAACTTCTCGTCGAGCGCCTGGAAGAACAGATTCCGCCGGGCGGGAACCTCGAAGCAGGCCGATCCGTCCTCCTCGACCGGCACGATCCCGCGGAGCACGGCGATCCAGATGTGGCTGTTCCAACTGACGGCCAGGTGTCCGCCGAACCCGTCCGCACCGCGATCTTCGCCGCGGTCAAAGTCCAACTCAGCGGCCCACGGCTTGGGAATCTGCTCCATCACGCGCAAGTACTTGACCGTGCCGGGTTTGACGCCCTCCAGGCCGCGGTACACGTCGCTGAGGAACACGGTGGCCGTCACCTCGCCCTTGGGCGACTCGACCTTGACGGCCGGGAGGACGGGCGGCCTCTTGCGCGGACGAAGCGGCATCGGCTGCCAGCAGGAGATTTCGCCGTCGTGGTAGATCGGCACGCGATTGCCGAACACATCGAGCAGGTAGATGCCGTAGCCCGTCTCGTCGTTGTAACGCCCGCTGGGGTTGCAGGCGACCAAGAAGAACTGGTCGGACAGCGGATAGGGATCGGCATGAAACGGCCCGAACACATCTTCGCGCCACACACCGTTGCGAAGCTGGTAAAGGCCGCGAAGGTTCTGGATTCTCACGTTGGGAGTCAGGCTGGTCATCGCCGCCGAGGTTCGTTTGCCCTGGGCCAGGTCGACCAGCAACACGGGGCCAATGCCCAAGGGCTCGTGTCCGCAGCCAATGCACACCGCTTGGCGAGGGTGGCCGGGCACCTGCCGGGCCTGCCACAAGACGCCCGGGTTGGCAATGTTGTTGCCATAAAACTCCTCGCTCCCCGAGCCGTCGGGACGCATCGTCCAGAGCGACTGCACGGCGGCGATCCCCTTGTAGACATATTCCCAGCGGTTGTAGAGGATCCGCCCGTCGTCCATCATCGTCGGCGTGAACTCGCTGAGCGCTCCTTGGGAAAGCGGGCGCAGGCCGCCCCCGTCGGCGTCGATCCGGAACAGCGTGGTACAGGCCAGGTAGTGCGCCGGCGTGCAGAGGACCCCGTGCTCGCAGCGGGTAGAAGCGAAGCAGAGACCGCCGTCGGGCAGATAGCAGGGGTGGACGTCGTCGGTCCAGAAACGGTAGCCCATCGAGCCATAAAAGCCGTCCCCATAACTCGTCTTGCCGTACCGGGCGATCCGCCGATCCTCGTCGGCCGGCGGAGGCGTCACCTGCCGCACCCCTTGGCCATCGACGCCGATCTCGTAGATGCGAAAACCTTCGGGCTTGGGGCGGCGATAGCCAAAGGCGATCCGCTGGGCATCGAACGACAGGTCGTAGCGGTCAAAGACGCCCCCGGCC
>JBDKTH010000791.1:0-5848 GCA_039680305.1 Thermoguttaceae bacterium
GGCGTGGAGGCCGTCGACCTGACCCAGGCCCACTGCCTGCCGAGCGACAAGCTCGAGCAATTCGGCGTCTTCGAGCACCTCCGCGAGTTGAAGCGGCAAGGAAAAATCAAGGCTTTTGGCGCGAGCGTCGAATCGTTGGACGAAGCGATCTGGTGCCTCAATCAAGAGGGATTGGCTTCGCTCCAGATTATCTTCAACATCTTCCGCCAAAAACCGATTGACGTGCTGTTCGCGAAGGCCAAACAGCAAGGCGTGGCCTTGATCGTCCGCCTGCCGCTGGCCAGTGGGCTCTTGGGCGGAAAGTTGACCGCCGAAACCACTTTCGCCGCCAACGACCACCGCAACTTCAACCGCGATGGGCAGGAGTTCAACGTCGGCGAGACGTTTGCCGGCCTCCCCTTTGAAAAGGGCGTGGAACTGGCCGACTCGCTCAAGCCGCTCGTCCCCCAGGGATGCACGATGGCCCAGTTTGCCCTGCGGTGGTGCCTCGACTTCGATGCAGTGACCACGCTCATTCCCGGCGCCCGACGCCCTGACCAGGCCCGAAGCAATGCGGCCGCTTCCGATCTGCCGCCGCTCTCCGAGAAGTTGCACAAGCAGCTCCGGCAGTTCTATGATGATGAAGTGGTGGCCCATATTCGGGGAAAGTATTGATGTCCCGGGATGGCCATTGCTTCTTGGGTCGCTAGGATCAATACTATCCGGGTACTGCCACAGCTTGCCCGAAAGGCTGCTCGCGTCACCCGATCGGTTATCAGAGGAATCTTTCGCATGAAGAATGTCGTCCTGAGTCTCCTTGTCGGTCTGTGTCTGCATCTGGCTGCCGTGACCACGCACGCGGCCGAGCAAGTCACCGTCGCCAACGAACGTCTTTCGGTGACGCTCGCCTCCGAGGCCCATGGGGCGGCGCTCGTGCTTCGCGATCTGGCCACCGGCCGGGACCTCCTCGCCAAGCAGTCGGCTCCGCAACTGTTCCAATTGGAGTTTTCCAGCACCGCCGAGGCCAACCCCAAACGGATCTATGTATCCAGCCGGGACGCCAAGAAGGTGGTGCTGCGGCGGATCTTCGACGGCAAGCGCACGACAGGACGGGCCGAGTTCTCCAACTTCGGCGGCCAGGAGGGCCGCGTGGTCTGCACGGTGACCGCCACGCCCGGCGATCCGATGCTCCGCTGGCGGATCGAGGCCAGCTTCCCCGAGGGCTTCGTCCTGGAAAACGTCCGCTTCCCGATCCTGACGCTCCGTGCGCCCCTGGCCGCCGAACACGCCGACGCCCTGGTGCTCGGCGCAACCAAAGGAGGCGTCCACCATCAGCCGTCCGCCTGGAAGCCCGGCCGGGCAACCAGCGCCGCGCAGCCCGGGAGTCTGGCCGCCCAGTTCGCCTGCTACTACGACGCCGCCGGCGGGCTTTTCACAGCCGCCTTTGACTCGCGTGGATACCGCAAGAGCGTGATCGCCAGCCGGACGGCCGAGGGTTTGTCGATCGCCTGGCTGCATCCCTGCTTCGTCAAGACGAGCTTCGCCCTGGATTTTGACGTGGTGCAGACCACGTTCCGCAGCGAGGAACCAGCCACGGCGACCGACTGGCGTCATGCGGCCGACCTCTACAAGCAATGGGCCGTCGGCCAGCCCTGGTGCGCTCGCACCTTCGCCGCTCGCGACGATTTGCCCGCGTGGCTCAAAGCCGGGCCGGCCATGGTCCGCTTCCATCGCGAGGCGTTGGCCGAACCGAAGACGATCGAAGCCTGGCTCAAGACCTATTGGCAAGGCAACGTCCCGGCCAAGCCGCCCTTGATCATCGCCTACTGGGGCTGGGAGAAGGTCGCCACGTGGATCACGCCCGACTACTTCCCCTTCTTCCCCTCCGACGAGACATTCCTGGAACTGGCCCGCCTGGGGCGGAGCATTGGCGGCCACACGTTCCTCTGGCCGTCAGGCTATCACTATACGGTGACCTTCAAGAAGCAGCCTGACGGCACCTTCGCCTGGGACGACCGGGCACGCTTCGATGCCGAGGCGAGGGCGCACGCCATCTGCGCTCGCGACGGCAAGGTGACGATCAGCCCCCGCTTCTGGCTGCAAGGCGGCGAGTGTGCCACCCTGTGCCCGGGCGATCCGTGGACGATCGACTGGTTCAACAAGATCGCCGTCGGCTTGGTCCAGCGCGGGGCCGACATGGTGCAGGTCGACCAGGTCGTCGGCGGCAACTTCCCGCCCTGCTACAGCAAGGCCCATGGGCACGAGCCCGGCCCGGGGCTGTGGACGACCGAAGTGTTCCACAAACAGCTCGAAACCATGCTCGCCGCCTGCCGCAAGGTCAACCCCGAGGCAGTCGTCTGTTTCGAGGAGCCCAACGAGCAGTTCATCCAGCACGCGGCGATCCAGGATTACCGCGACTGGGAGGTCTTGAAGCGGGATGGCGTCGAGCCCGCCTCGGTGTTCAACTACATTTACCATGAGTATTTGCCCACCTTCCAAAGCAACCCGCAGCCCGGCAACCGGCTTCAGTCGGCCTACTGCCTGGTCAACGGCCAGATCCCGCACTTCGTGCCCGCACGCGACGTCGGCCCTGGCCCGCTGCTTGTGGGCGGCGATTTCGAAACCTGGAGGACCGACGCGTCGACCGGCTGGGACAAGGTCGACGGCTACCAGGGCCGTGCCTATGCGGGCAAGTCGGCCCACGACCAGGACCAGCGCCACGGCGGCCGCGCCAGCCTCCGGCTGACCAACGACAAGGAAGGCGAGATCGTCCAGGTCTCCCAGAACGTCCGTGTCGGCGGCAACTTCCAGATCGGAAAAACCTATCGCGTGAGCGTCTGGATGAAGAGTTCCGGGCTGAAGCAACGCAACGCCATCGGCCTCGGCGCATTCACCGACCTGATGAAGAGCACCGGCTCCTGGCACATCGCGATGCCCGCCAAGGCCGGCGACTGGGTCCGCGGCGAGGCGACCTTCACGCTGCCCGCCAACACCCAGTTTCTCCGCATCATGCTGCACATGAATGGGCCGGGCACGGTCTGGTTCGACGACATGACGCTCGAAGAGGTTCGGTCCGACGGCTCCGCGGTTGTCGTCCAGCGTCCCGACAAGCCGACGGATCACGAGTTGATGCGACAGTGGGTCGAACTGTTCCACGGCGAGGGGCGGCCCTATCTGCTCCTCGGCAAGATGCTCCACCCGCCGAAGCTGGAGACAGCGACCTTCGAGTACCAGAAGCGTCGGTTCCCGGCGATCCTCCACAACGCCTTCGAGGCCGCCGACGGCTCCCAGGCCGTCGTGTTGGTGAACGCCACCGACCAGCCCCAGACCGGCAAGCTCACCTGGCGCGGCCAGGTGCAGCCGCTTTCGCTCCAGGCGTGGGAAGTGCGGTTGGTGCGATAGGGCGGTTGGCGTGTGAAGCGGTCAGCCATTAGCGTTCAGCAGTTAGCTGTCGGCGATTGACGTTGCGCCGCGGTTTTCTCTCGCTCAGCGTTCCCGCCAGGGAGGGTCGAGGCATTAGCACCGCTTTTCCCTAGCCCAGGCGTTCACGCCTGGGACCGCCGACACGTCCTCGCCCCTTTCCCTTTTTTGGTCCCTTCAGGGGCCGCGTCACCAGGTTTCGTCCTCGTCACATTCGGTTCTCTCCAGCAAATCCGAGAGCCGCCCACACCGGTGGTGGTGCTCTTGGTTGTCGATGTACCGGGACACCGCCTCCAGTTCATCTTTCCGCAAGCTCAACACGCCGTATCCTTCCTGCCAACGGAGCTTGAACTTTGGCCGAATCTCCTCGTTGACGCGGTGCGCCGTCGCCCCCTTCAACAGGCCAATGAACTCGCTAGGCGCACTCGTCGGCCGAAGACGCACCAGAAGATGCACGTGATCAAACATCGCGTTGTGGCGAATCGGCCAACCGCCTCGCTTCTTGATCTCGTCGTTGATGATCCGCAGCAATTCCGGCCTGTACGACGGATGGATGTGCGGCTCGCGGGCGTGCGTGGCCCAGGCGAAGTGGTAGTAGAGTTGATGGAATGCATGCCCCATGATGGACTTCCCATTGTGCTTAACCTGCCATTCCGCCCCCTGAAGGGGGCGATGGGGATTATTATGGCATCCGCAGTCCCAGGCGTGAACGCCTGGGCTAGAGAAAACCACGGCCCAGCGTCAACGGCTAACCGCTGATCGCTGACTGCTGCTCGCCGATGGCTGACTACTGACCGCCGCACGCCGCCAGCCCGCTCACGCCTCGGGCGCACCACTGCTTGCCCGGCGGGCAAGCAGTGGCACATGGCCCGCGACTTGCTTACTGGCCGATGGCGATCGACACGGTCTTGCCTTGGCCGCGAATCCGATTGACGGCCTGCATCGGCAGGTAGGCCTTCTCGGTGTTCGAGGCATAGACGACCACGCCTTCCAGCTCTTCCGTCTTGTCGCCGATCCGCAGCAGGTTCTTGTTGACCGGAAGCTCGGCCGTCTTGCCGTTGCACTCCACGCGGACCACGGGGTTGGCCTTGTCGGTCTTGTCGATGGTCACCTTGTCTTTGCCAAACGCCACGGCGGCGTCGACGAACAGCCGCTGGTTGAGCTGGTCGAGGTTCACGCCTAACGCGCCGGCGGTGATCCGGCCGATCTCCGGGCCGTCGAACACGCCCGTCGGGCGTCCCGGCCCGAAGGTTCCCAGCGGCACGTCGCCGCCGCTGTGGCCGTGGGTCGTCCAGCCGATGCAGGTGTATTTGCCGGAAAGCACTTCGCCGAAGCCGTTCTGGGGATTTGACCCTTTGGCGATCTTCAAGATCTGTTCGGCGTCCTTGTCCGTAATTTCCATGCCCCAGTACTCCCGCACCAGGTCCTTGACCCGCTGGGGCGTCTTGTCCTCGCCAACCATCTTCCACAACGCCGGGGCCGAGCGTTTCATCTTCTTCAGCGGCGCGACGAGGTCGTCGATCTTCATCTTCGAGTACGTGGAATTCGTGGCTGTGTTGCCGATCGACATTCCACCCGTATTGTGGTCCGACAGGGCGATCACCAGCGTGTTGCCGTCCTTCTTGGCGAATTCCACCGCAGCCCCCACCGCGCGGTCGTACATCAACAGATCGCTGACAAGATGCGACGGATCATTGGCGTGGCAGGCCCAATCGACCTGGCTCCCTTCGACCATCAGAAAGAACCCATTGGGATTCTGCGACAGCAAGTCAATCGCCTTGCGGGTCATTTCTTCCAGTGTCGGTTCCGTGGGCGTCAGGCTGGGGCGATCGACCTCCGGGGCCATGTGGTCTTGTGCAAACAGGCCGAAGACCTTGCTTTTGCCGAGGGAGGCCAGTTCCTCTTGCTTCCTGACGATCTGATAGCCGCGGTCCTGGAGCACGGCGAGGAGGTTCTCCTGGTCGGCCCGTTTGCCCTTCTTGTCCGCCGGCACGAGATAGGCTTCTCCGCCGCCAAACACGACGTCGACGTTCTGATAGACCGCCTGCTCCATGATGTCCTCTTCGCCGGAGCGTGCGGCCGAGTGCGACATATAGGCCGCCGGCGTGGCGTGGGTCACGCGGCACGTGCAGACGATGCCCGTGGCCTTCCCCAGCAGTTTCGCCCCTTCCAACACCGTGGCCATGGGCCGATACTGAAGTTCCTCCGCGGGCTCCGGGACGATCGAGAGCGTTCCGGCTTTCGGCCCCACGCTGATGAACGGGGCGCTGGTCCGGCAGCCCGTGGCAAAGGACGAGGCCGCCGGCGCCGAATCGGCCACGACCGTATCGACAAAGTACGTCTTCACCAGCCCCGAGCGAATCTCGTCCACGGCCAACGGCGCCCCTTTGACCCAACGGACCAAGGTGAACTGCTCGCTGGAACAGCCATCGGAGATCAACACGATGAC
>JBDKTH010000149.1:0-8644 GCA_039680305.1 Thermoguttaceae bacterium
ATCTCGATCTCGTCCCCGGCCGTGCCGATGTCAAACCGCAGCTTGTCCAGAGTTCCGTTCCACGTGCCTTCAGGCGTCTTGATGATCTGGTACGTATGCCACTGGCCGTCTTCCTTCAGGCCGATCCCGAACGATTTCTGGGGGGTAAGCGCAGGCTCCTTGTTCGTCGACCAGAAGACCTCGCACCCCAGGATGTCCTTGCTGGTCTTCAGTCGCAGGGCGATACACTGGATATCTCGCACATCCACGTTCACGTTCCGCGTGGTGAACTGCGGGTCGGTCCCGGTGACCCGGGTTTGAAGCGTGCCGCCCGACAATTTGGGCGGTTCGACCTGGTAGGGAGCCCAGCCCTCGGTCGTTCCGGCGTTGAATTCCCAGGCCTTCAGGGTGTCGGTGGTCGGCAGCGGCTGGTCGACTTTGACCTGGGTGGTGCGTACGGAAAGGGGCGGCGGCGGGTACGGCATCGTCTCCAGTTCTCTTGCCTGGGCAAGCTCCGCCTCGTTCAGAACGCTGAAGCTCGAGACCTTCGCCTGTTCGGGCACCCAGTCGGTGTGGCTTGCAGACGCATCGGTGAAAACCTTCCGGACGCGGTCGAGGAAGGCAAACCCGAACTCCTTGTCGGGCTCGATGAAGCTTCCCTCGCCCCACTCGTTCCAGGCTTCGATGATCGCCAGGTTGTTGCTCTTGTCAACGTATTTGAGGCTTGCCCTGCACATCGTCTCGAATTTGTCCGGCGTTTTCCCGGTGATGACCGCCGCATTGTGCCTCGCCCGGGGGCGGTCGTCCCAGTTGGAGCCGATCGGCACGATATAGGGCAGGTTCTTGGTCTTGGTTGCCGCCTTCCACATGGTCTCGAAGTGCTGGACCATGTCGTCGTACGGAAGCGAGTGTCCGCGTTTCCATTCGTATTGCGAATTCATGTCGGCCCCGTAATACGCGTAGGCGGTAAATGCGCTGAATCCCGCCTCCTGGTATGTGTGGCCCATTCCAAGGGCCACAAGATAGATGTCCTTGAGGCCTTTGGAATGCAGGATCTGGTTCATCTCGCCGATCGCGCTGCGGAATCCCGCGGGGCCGCCGTTGGCTTCGACCAGGGCTCCGGGAACAAACACCATCAGCACGGGCCTGCCGTCCACCGTCAGATAATTGGGCAATTTGAAGTAGTTATCCGCAAGGTACTCGGTCATTTCCCGAAGGGCCTTGGTGCTGAAATCCAACGCGGCGGGCTTTCCGTTCTGCTTCCAGTCCAGCCCGTGGTTGCACCAGTGGATGCAGAACTTCATCATCCCGGCGTACTTGGCCTTCAGGAATCCCTGCTCCAGGGATCTCGCGAGCCGTTTTTCGCCTGCGTTCCAGTACCAGTCGAACGCAAAATAGGAAATGCCGTGCTCGAGCGCCCACTTGATGTGCCAGTCGTTCACTTCCGGCAGGGAATCATCATAAAAGCCCAAGAGCGGCCGAGGGCCGGGCATTTGCGCGACGCAACGTTTCCACTCACTGTCCTCGTCGTGCGTTCGGTACGGATAGTCGCCCCGGCCCGTGTCCCGGTACCAGCCCGGGAAGATATAAACGCCGAGGTTGACTTTGCTCACGACCGGTTCGGGGGCCGGAACGTACCCGCCTTGCCAGACTTTGACGTCCGCCTCTCCGGCACCGGCAACGCCGATTAACGGGAAGAGCAGGATGAAGGACATGCCACACAAGAAACACCCGGTAATCAGCCTGCGCAATACGGTTGCCATGGTCTTGGTCATTGTGGTTCTCTTCGCTCCAATCCGTCTCATTTGGCATTCACGGCGGTTTCCACGACTCGCACGTCCTTCACATGGGGACCGATGCTCAGGCGACACTCCGTCGCGCTGCGGATCGGTCGGTCGTTGAACCGCAGGTTCTCGATCGTCACGCCCTCGACCGTGTGTTCAACATCTAGCCCCCGGAACGACGACGGCGGCTCTAGAGGACTGTAGACGGTGATGTCCTTGAAGACGACGTCGCGCACCGTGCCGCGGTCGCTGTCCTTGGAGTAGAAGTTCTTTCGGATGACGATTTCCATCAGCGTCGGGCAGTACCCGTCTTGATCGCTTGCCGGATACTTCTCCTCGCGGTTCTTCTGCATGCGCGGACGGGGATTCTGGGCATCGATTTCCACGCGAATGCGATCGAAACGGATATTTCTGATGGCCGCCCGGTCGCCGTGCTGAATGTCCATCGCGATGTGGGTGGTTCGGACGATGTCGCAGTCCTCGAAGGTGATGTCGGCGATTTCCGGGGCGCACGTCTCGGCACCGATCTCCATCGCCCGGCCCCAGTCGCACCAGAGGACGCAGCGACGGAACTGGACGTTGCGCACGGGGCGGTCGTCGAAGGATTTCTGGCCGAATTTCAGGCCCTTGAGCACCAGTGCGTCGTCGAACGCCCGGACGAAGCTGTCGGACACGACCACATCCTGGCTGTTGCAGACGTCGATCCCGTCGGCGTTGTAACGCCACAGACCGACGAGTTTGACATTCGAGATCGTCACCTGGCTGCATCCGAAGAGGCTGCAGCACCAGACGTCCGGATCGCGCATCACGATCCCCTCAACGGTCACGTTGGAGCAGTCGGAGAGACGCACCGCGCCGCCGCCCTTGCCACGTTCGAAGGGGCCGACGTCAAGGATGCCGCGTCCAACGACCCGGATGTTCTTGACGCCGGTCGCCTGGATGCTCCCGTAGACGACCGCGCCGCCGGCGAGATAGACCGTCTCATCGTTCTTGAGCTCGATCTTCCCCGGCCGATGCACGCCCGGGCCGAAGAAGCGGACGCCCGGCGTGGTCGGCGTAGGGGCATTGGTCTCGGGCGGACTTGCAAACAGATGCAGGGCATGGTGCGTCCCGTTAACCTCGACAACCACTGGCCCCGGGCGGTTCAGGGAAAAGGAAATGCAGTTCCCCTTGACGACCGGCCGGATGCCGAGCGAGGTGGGGCGCACGACCGCCGACTGCACGGCAAGCCGCGACTGGATTTCGATCTGAACCGGTCCGGCCATATCCCAGCAGGCGAAGCCCGCCAACTCGGTCTGATCCAAGGGCCGCTGATAGCCGGGCCAGACCTGGTTGAACGGCATCGCCGAGACCCGGCAGGCGTGGACGGGAACCGGCTGGCCACTGACCTTCAGTTGGTAGTCTTCCGACAGTGCCTCGCCGGTTGGGGCAGGCCAGGAAACGACCGACGGGCGGCTGCCGTACTGTGCGGGAAACTCGGCCGTCAGGCCGATGCTGGCCGCGTCGATCTGGTCTTCGCGGAAACCGGGCTTCCAGCTGACGTTTTCCGTTTGGGCCGACGCCCCGTTCTCCGGCTTGTGGCTGCGCAGCTGCGTGCCCTGGGGGCGGATGATCTGGACGTTGCGGAAGACCTGGTCCATCGCCATCTTGGGCCAGTCCAGGAAGATGCCGTCGGGCGGAATGTCCTTCATCGAGTCGATCGCTCGGGTGTCAGCCACGGTAATCTGCTCGAACGTGTTGACGCAGCCGCCGCCGGGGTTGTTCAGGTTCGCCGCGTGCAGGGCTCCCATGTCGCCCCCATCCTGGCCGCAGCGTGCCACGCGCAGATGGTGGAAATGGTTTCCCTTGGCCGGCGGAAGGTTCGTCGAGACCGGCGGCCCATACTGTTCGCCCGTGTTGCCGCGAATGGTGACCGCGTAACGCACGCAGTCGCGAAGCTCGCAGTGGTCCACTTCGTTGTAGCTGGCGTTGAACACCGTGATGCATTCGGCATAGGTGTGCAGCTCGCCGATGTTGTTGATGCGGCAGTTGTGCACGCGGTTGTGCTCGCAGCGGTCGGTGGTCGGGCTCTTTCCGTCCGCGGCCAGGAAGCGATTGCAGAGGGTGACGCCGTTCGTGCCCGTGTGCTCGATCCAGCAGCCGGTGACGAGGTTCTCGGTGTTGTGGCCGATCATCATGATCCCACTGCGGCCGCTGTTCTTGAGGTGGCAATTACGGATCTCGGCGTGCGAGGTATTGTTCATCCAGACCAGCGCCCCGTCGTTGCGTCCATAGCCCGTGTTCCACCAGCCCGTGGGCGGCGAGTCGTCGGTCTCCTCCAACGCAAGCCCGTCGAGGCAGAGTCGCTCGACGCACGCGCCGGACGACTTACCCTGGATCTGGATCAGCCGGCCCACGACGGGGGCGCAGAGGCCGAGTTGATCCGGATGACCTTTGCCCCATGGAATGCAGTAGAGCATCTGGGCCTTGTCGTCGACGAAGAACTCGCCCGCCGTGTCGAGCAGGCCCAAGTCGTCTTCGAGAAAGTATCGGGCTCCCGTGCCCACGCCGAAGGGGAACGATTCAGCGAAAAAGGTGAGCCGTCGCGTCTGCGGATCGATCGCGGTCACACGATAGATGTCGCGCATCCAGTCCCACTTGCCGCCCGTAAAGATCTCGATCTGCATCTTCCCCGGTGCGGTGACCGGCGGCGCGTCTTCCGGTCTGTATTCCAACCAGGCAGGCCCTCGGGTGTTGCCGTGATTCCGATCGGTGCCCTTGGGGGTACCGTTCACCGAGACCGCGTAGCGTCCCAGGGCGGTGGGCAGGTCGGGATGGTGCTCGGAGTTGGGAAAACGCGCTTTGTGCAGGCGTCGCCCCTGCTCATAGAGCGTGTGGAACATGGTCTTGGGCGGAAGAGCGATCTTCCAGATTCCGTCGCGATCCGCCTGCCAGCCTTTGAGCGGAACGCTCCCCAGAAGCCTCGCCTGGCCCGGTCCCGCATCGCTGCGGTAGACGACCCGAAACCCGTTTCGCCCGGAATCCGCCTCGGTGAACTCCAGCGGCCGGTCCAGCCGGTAGTCGCCCGGAGCCAGGTGAACCACGACGTCGCCTCGCATATCGTGGGTCAAGGCCCGGGCAGCCTCCTGGGCGCGCTGCAACGTCTGAAACGGGGCCTGTTGGGTTCCCGCGGCCCGGTCGTCGCCCGTCGGACTCACGTAGAGCGAGCGTTCAACGGCGAGAGACTCACGCGATAGTATGGCCAGCCCCGCCATCGCGATGAGGCAAGGCACGATCCCGAATCGGTGATGCGGATTCATTTTTCAGGCTCCATAAGCTATTTGAACCGAAGCGTGCCGGCCTGATCCAATCGCCAGTTCTCGGCCAGCGTTCCTTCCCAGCAGTGCCACTCGCCGAACTCGCTGATATAGGCGCCCATGTTGAAGGCGATCTTCTCGCCTGACGTGGGCTTCAATCCCAACGCGGCGAGGGGGATGACCCATTCGCCCCGCCAACCTTTGGGTTTTCCAGACGGTCCCTTGATGATCTTGGCGGCGAAACGTAGATCCTTGCCCAGCCGTGTGGCCGCTTCGCTCGATACGCCTCCCTCGACAACGCTCTGCACGGCGCCGTTGACATAGCCGCGGACCACGAAGGCCGCCGGCTTGCCGTCCGGAGTTTTTCCGGCAAGGCAGATTTCCGCGCCGTCGTCCTTGCCCCACGTGGCCTCGGTGCTGAGCTTCGCCGGCTCAAACATCGTCACGGTCGCGGCCACGTAGAGGAACTGATCGTCGTAGGAGAACTTGACGAACACCGGCGCTCCGCAGGCCAGTTGCCTGCTCGGATCGCGGTCCAGGCTCTGGATCCTCCCGGGCCATTCCTCCAGCGTAATCTCGCCGTCGAGGG
The DNA here is from genome assembly GCA_039680305.1 of Thermoguttaceae bacterium. Lineage (GTDB taxonomy): Bacteria > Planctomycetota > Planctomycetia > Pirellulales > Thermoguttaceae > JBDKTH01. Next base: position 5,649 of record JBDKTH010000149.1, read on the forward strand.
TCGGGGCCTTCGTGACGCGCCCGGCCTCGGCGGCGTACGTCTTGCGGCCCGGCGTGGCGACGGGCGGCATGGCATCGGTGATCGTGAACGGCTGCGCCTGGTCGTTCTTGCCTAAGCCGCTGGAGAACAGGATGTTGTCCTTCCAGACCTTGACCGCGTTCGGTTGTCCCACGGTGACCTTGCCGGGGGCGACCAGCGTGTTGCGCTCAAAAGTGCAGTTGGCCGACTTCTGAAACGATAGTTGCATATCCTTGTCAACGATGAACACATTGTCGCGGATGGTCACATTGCGGGCGATGTGGTTATGGGTCGGCCGCCCCACGCCGACGGACACGTTGCGTTCCACGATGCAATCGTGGGCGCCTTCGTCGAGATAGTAGGCCGACACGCCGAACCCTTTGCCGACCTCCACAATATCACGCACGACGTTGCGCCGGATGGTGCAGTTGGCCAGGTTGCCGTAGATCGCCGCGCCGTCGTGCATCTCGCGCATCACGCGGTAGATCAGGTTCTCTTCAAACAAGTGGTCTTTGCCGCCACCGATGACGCCCGAGTAGGGCGAGTCGTGCACCTCGTTGCGGCAGATCCGCAGCGCTCGGCCGCCGAACATCGACGCGGCCGCGCTCGGGTAGTAGATGCCCACATGATGGATGTGGTTGCCGCGGATCAGGGTTTCGGAACCGTCGAGCTTGACGCCGCAGGCGCCCACATCGTGGACATGACACTGGACCATTTGGCTGTTGGCCAACTGTCGCGCGACGATGGCCAAGCCGCCCACGTTGCAGATTTCCAGGCCTTCGATCGTGCAGGACTGCGCTTCGGCAATGCTCAGGGCGCCATCGAACCCGCCGGCCCCGAAACTGGCGGGCTTGAGCGGCACGGTAGTGGCCTGAAGCGTCAGGCCGCGAAGCGTGATCTTCTCGGCCTTGCTCTTCGCGGTTCCGGCGATCCGGATGATCCGTTCCAGCTTCGGGGCGATGACCTTGGCCTGGGCCATGTCTTCGCCCGGCAAGGGCCAGTAGACGATCCGGCCCGCGGTCCGATCGAGATACCACTGACCCGGCTGCGTCATTCCTTCTCGGGTGTTATAGATGACGTATTTCTTCAGGTTCAACGCGCCGGCCGGCCAGATCATCGGGGACGAGAAGATCAGGGCATGCCGTTGGGTATCGTTGCGATCGACGCCGACCAGCGACTCGTCCCACATGTGGTACACCCGTACCTCGGCGTTCTTGACGTCGAGCGTGGCGGGGATGTCCTTCGGATCGTAGGGCATCGTGGTGAGTTCTTCCTTGGTCGGTTTGCGTTCCCAGAACCCACCCACGGCCGGCAGCAGCGGCAGGTTCCACGTTCCCTGGTTCAACAGCGTGCCAGATTCCGGAAAGCGGGCCCGGTCGGGCATGCGGCCGTTGACCACCAACGCGCGAAAGTCCCACGTGCCTTCCTTCACGCCGGGCAGGTCGGCGCACCAGAGCCGGTCGCCGTCGCGACGCCAGGCGGTCACGAGTTGACCGCCGTAGAGCGTTACCGCCCCGCCCGGGCCGGCCTCGATCGTCAAGCCGTTGTCACGTGCATCGAGTTCTAGCGGTTTTGCCAAGAAGTACTCGCCCGGCATGACTTTGATGCAATGGGGGCCGTCCTTGCTCTTCCGGGCCGCGTCGCGTGCGGCCTCCAGCGTGGCCAGCGGTTGCTCCGCAGTACCGGGATTGGTGTCCTTGCCGTTGGGAGCCACGACGAACGTCGCGCCCTGCAACACCTCCGCGACGGCGAGAACGCCAAGGACCGTGGAGACGAGTACGAGACGGTTGCGATGCATACTCAGGGTGCCTTTCTGTTGTCGTTATGGTGTGCGGGACGCGAATGGGTGGCATGCCGTCACGCGGTGCAGCCGCGAGTCGGCATGTTCTCTGGTCCAGGAACATGCCAACCCGTCGCCACGCTCCGTGACGGCATGCCACCCAGCGTCAGAAACCATTACCGCGGTGTCGATTGGTGAGTAGCCATAGGCTTCTGCACTTCCGGCACGACCCAGACGTTTTCGATCACCTCGGCGAGCGGCCGTGACGACTGGACCTGGACGACCACTTCCCGACGCTGCGCGTCCGGAATCGTCGTGAGCTCGGCTCGGCTCTTGCCATTCATCTCGAGTGGGCAGACGACCGCCGGCGGCGTTTTGCCGTCCTTTCCCGGTTTACTAAGGAAACGGAAGCTGACCTTGGCCGTGGGATCCTTGAGCACCGCGCCGCAGCGGTAGGTGGTCCCCGGCTTGACCCACGCCGGGAAACTAAGCCAGATGGTTGGCTTGGCGGTCGGAGCCGCTTTCCAGCGGTCCGGCGCGTTGGGCTGCAAGTAGGCCAGCTGGCCGGTCGGGTTCTCGACGATGTTGCCCGCCGGCTCGGCCGCGGGGAGCGAGACGTCAAGCTTCGCCGGCTTGCCGGCCTCCAGGGTGATCGGCTCGGAAATGCGATACTGCGAGGCCGTGCGGTAGGCCAGCACGCGGTAGGTCCCCGGTGGCAAATGGTGCAGCGTGTAGCTGCCTTGCCAGGCGGAGCCCTCGGCCCGCGGCTTGGGCGTCACAGCCAAAGTGGCATAGTCAGTGTCCAAAAGCACGATCCTTGCGCCGTGATCGTCGCGCAGCGGCAGCGGGGCGGCCGTGACCGTGCCGGTCAAACTCGCTCCCTCCGGTTGCGGCGCGAGGCCGAGGGTGAAGATCGTGTAGAGCACGTCGGCCGTCGCGCGAGCGCTTTCCAGGGCCGATTCCAACAGGATCGGTTCGACAAGCGTGCGATCGGGCTTGGGCTGCGACACCAGCGGCAACGCCCGCTCAGCTCGCGCCTTGGAGAACTCGACCAGGGCCGCCACCCGCGCGAGCAGACCGGCCAGGGCCTCGTCTTCGGTCTTGCCCAACAGTTGGGGCTTGTAGCCGGTGATCACGATCTGGTCGGCCCGGACCCAGTTCTCCAGTTCCGTATGATGCGGGCATCGTTCTTTTGCAT
>JBDKTH010000863.1:0-2570 GCA_039680305.1 Thermoguttaceae bacterium
CAGTAAGACTCGAAACCAACGCAAAAGAATCCTTTTCTTCGCCTTCTGGCACTTCCCAGAAATCGCGGGCACGAGCAGAGATTCGATGATCCCAATACATATAGAGCAATCCCCGTTTTATGAGCCGCCATCCCTGTGGTGGATCACTAAAGCAGAGCACTGCTCCTTGAGTACAGTAGAATGGACCGATCCAATCCATCTCGGTTGCCACACGGATCCTCTGCTCGTACGACAGGGAACCGCCGGACACAATCTCTTTGGCCTCTTCGGTTGGCTCCACGAGACGCATTCTTCGCATCTGCGCGTCGCTCACCCACTTGGTGTAATCTCGCAGAAACCCCTCGCGATTGACTTGAATGTGGCCATCACTCATCCCATTTCTCCGTCTACTTCACCTTCTTCCAGACCATATTCTTGAGAATCACCCCCGCAGTGTTCAAGGCGTACTCAACGCTATAGATTGTACCACGAATCTTACCTCCCGACTTAAGAAGAGGATTGGGGCAGACCGTCGTTAGTCGTGAGCAAGTTTCCGAAGAATCGTTGCCAGGTGAGATTTTGGACGCAGATCGCCGGGTGCTTGACAACGCCCCCCGCCCAGGCGAACATTGGAGGCGTGTGGGGAGCCTTGGGGCCTCGGGCCGACAGCTGCCGGGGTTTCTGGGGCAAGCCTTGTGCCGTCCCCGCGTTTTCCTGCGGGAAAGCGAGAGTTGTTTTTTGGGTCCGTTCCATCTTCCCTATCCGTCGCCCCTCCCCGGTTTCCATCAACGCCTAACATGCCCCGCCACTCGCCCATGAGAAAATCCCTCCTCGTTCTGCCCATCGTATTGTGTGCCGGAACCCTTTTCGCGCGCGAGCCGGCCTGGGTTTTCAACCACGGGCCGGACGCGAAGCGGATTACGCTCGGACAAGGGCAACTCCACGAGGAAGTCGGGCTGACGAAGCTCGTTCCAACCGGGACCGATCTGACGCTGACCGTTCCGATGGACGCCAGCGACGCGTTTCCCGCGGACAAGCGACCGTTCTTCGCCGTTCGCTACAAGTACAAGACCCCGATCCGCCAGGCGGGCCTGTTCTTTACGACCGATACGCTCACGGCCCTTTCAGACAAGAGTTACTCGTCGTTTCCCGTCGTCGGCGACAATACGTGGCGAACCGCGATTGTCGACATGCGGAAATTCGCCCATAAGAACTGGACGGGCACGATCACCTCGTTCCGGTTCGACCCGACCAATCCGAGCACGACGGATTCCGTCTATCAGGTTTCCCGCCTCGGGTTCTTCCCGTCGGAGGCGGAATCGCAACGATTCCTCGCGGCGGCCGTCGACGCACCCGACTATTCCGAGCCGACCTGTTTCCGCGGGCCGCTCCAGCGGGTGCTGATCCCCGGGGGCTGCCTCTTCGACGGGTTCGACCAGGCGGACTTCATGCTCCCCCAGGCGAGAATCGACCATCCGTCGGAAACCACGGTCGTCCGCTTTCGTCGCAAAGGCGCAACCGGCAACGACGCCGTGATCCCCGTCTGCCAGACGAACCGCTGCGGATTCACCCGCTTCGTCGCCACAGAACCGGGCGAGTACCGTTTGGCGCATGCGAACGATCCGTTGGACGATCTCTCCAGCCTGGAGGCGAAAACCCAGGCGGCGATCCGTTTCGTCGTTGCGAGGAGACTGCTCGACGCGAGTGAAGACCATCGCTTCCGCCCGAACGACCCGATTGCCGACGCCGCCTGGAACGCCGCGGTTGCATCACTGGGCAAGTACAAGGTTGATCTGAAGCGTCAGCCCAAGCCGGCCACGCGCGCCGAAGCGGCCGTGGCGCTGCAAGCGGCCATTCAAACCGCGTTGGGAACCGCCGTCGAATCCCCGTATACCAACGCCTATCTGACCCGCGACCGCATCCGACTCGGCGCCTGGGTCAATCCCCGCCGGGAGGCGATCGGAAAGGACTTCATCGAGACCTACCGTTCCGGCGGATTCGACTGGATCATCGCCCACGGGGCGTTGGCCGGCTCCGAGAGGGAAATGCTGCTTGCGGATTGCGACAAGTACGGCGTCGAACTGATCCTCGGCGACGGCGCCTACAAAAACCCCGTCGAGGCGACCGCGGAGTATTTTGACCATCCGTGTTTCGCCGGCACTTACGTGACCGACGAACCAGGAACGGACCAGTACGCCGAGCTGGCCGCGATCTGCAATACCTACTACAAGGAAACTGGCGGCAAGTTGCCGTACATCAACTTGCTTCCCATGTACGCCAACGCGGCGCAGTTGAAATACGGCGCCTCGGCCGCGGCGATCGAGTATTACGATCCCGATCCCGAGTTGTTCAAGAAGTACTGCGATTCGTTCTGCGAGAAGTTCGAGCCGCCGTATATCTGCACCGACATTTACCCGCTCAACTGGACCAACGGCAAGCGGTTCACCTACAAGGACTATTGCGAATCGATCAATATCATCGCCCGCTCCGCCCGGGAACACAACAAGGCCTTCTGGTGCTGCCTCCAGACGTTCGCCTGGGTCCCCAGCAAACGGACGCCGACGGAAGCGGAGTTCCGCTGGCAGTCGTAC
>JBDKTH010001084.1:0-10103 GCA_039680305.1 Thermoguttaceae bacterium
TGTTCGCGATTCGTTGATCAGCGAAATGGGCGACGTGGTTGGCGCTGCTGTCGCCGTGGATCAGAGCTACACGGTCCACCAGTACAATACTGCCAATGTATTGGGCAAGGGGTTTGGGTTCAATGACACGGCCCCGCAATGCAACGGATCAGGGAGTCGCCTGACGGCCCCGAGTGCTGCGAATCCCCGTCCAAACCAAGCATCAATACAGCGATGCCCGGGGGCTTGAGCTGGATGAATCTGACGTCATTGCGGGCAGTAGGAGTATCGGACGTGCGGAGCGTACTCAAACGATTTCGTAAGAAAGACTGCGGCGTGCTCACCTTTGAGTGGGTGTTGCTGATTACGGTGATGATTATTGGCATCATCGGCGGATACTCGGCGATGCGGGACGCGGTGATCGACGAAATGGGCGACCTTGCCGATGCGGTGATCGCCGTGGATCAGAGTTTTACGACGACGGCCCCGACGAGTTGCCCCGCGGCGGGCAGTTGGGGGAGCTTCAAGGACAACGATCCGACGACGCCGAAGGCGACCCGCGGACGGTTGTTCGACGCCGCGACGCACCCGTAGAACGGATCGCCGACGAGAACCGACAAAGAAACAGATATCAGACATCCAAGAGGGTCGAGCGAATGGGAATGGTCGTGTTTGTGGCAGCCGTGGTGATCTACACCGCTTTGGCGGCGGTGACTGACGCGCGGATGCACCGCATTCCCAATGTGCTGACCGTGCCGACGGCCCTGTTGGGGCTGGCCTATCATACGCTGGCGCCGACGGGCTGGGGGCCGCTGGTGGCCTTAGCTGGGTTTGGCGTGGGATTTGCATTGTTGCTCCTTCCGTGGCTCTTGGGCGGCGGCGGAATGGGCGACGTGAAGCTCCTGGCCGCCTTGGGCGCGTGGCTGGGGCCGTGGTGGGTCTTGATCGCCTTTGCCGTCAGCGGCGGCGTGGCGGCCCTGCTGGCCATGGCGATTATGGTGAGGAATGCGACGACACGGGGAGTGATGAAAACCAGTCGAAAATACTTGGGCGGCAAGACACACGAGCCTGCGGCCAAGCGGCGGCCGCGCGTGCTGCCGTTCGCCGTCCCCGTGGCCGTGAGCACCTGGGCCGTGTTGGCCTGGATGGTGACCCGCGGCGGGTTTTAGAGAACGAGCGTCCGAGCCGGGGCGTGCCGCCCCGAATTGCGAAATGCGGGCCGACACGGCCCGGCTCGGAAAGAAAAACACCAACGTACAAGCTGCAACCGCAAACCATCCCCTGGGGCATCTCGTGTTTCCAAAAGTGAGCAAAGAGAAGCGTTTTTGCCACATGATCCGGAAAATGGGCAAGGTAGGTGGAATGCGGTAAAGCAAAATCGCCAGGGTGAGGGCTCGCGACAGTGCCCCTCACCCCGGCCCTCTCCCGGAGGGAGAGGGTGTTGGAAGGCAAGGCTTAAGAACACATCCTGTTGTGCAACTGGTTAGGAGAAGGCTCAGATGAGTCGAATCACCCCGGGTACTGTGACCGTTGGCGTCTTCGCCATCCTGTTCGGGCTGGTGTCGGCGTACGCGGCACGCCACTACTTGCAGCCGGCGCCGGCGGCCAAGGTCCAGGCCCAGGCCAAGGCGCCGATGGCGACGATCGTCGTGGCCAAGTACAACCTTTCCAAGTATGCCCGGCTGCGGACCGTGGACCTGCAATTGCTCGAGGTCTCGCCGCAGAGCGTGCCGGAAGGCGCGATGCGGGTCGAGTCGCGGGCCTTGGGCCGGTTGGTGAAGAACACGGTGTTGGCCGGCCAGCCGCTGATGGAAAAGGATCTGTTCGGCGTCGGCGAAGTGCCGATGCTAGCCGATCAACTGCCGCCGGGCTATCAGGCCGTGACTCTGTCGGTCGATGCCAACAGTGCCTTGAACGGGATGATCCAGCCGGAGTCGATCGTCGACGTCGCGATGACCGTCAACAACGACCGGCCGGAGATCGGCGGCCTGGCCACGCTGACGCTGATGCGCGGCGTGAAGGTCCTGGCCACCAGCGAACAGCGGTTCAAGGCGCCCGAGGAACGGGCCGGCGAGTTGCGGAACATTACCGTGGCCGTCACCCCGCAGCAAGCCAACAAGCTGATCCTCGCCCAACGCTATGGAACCCTGAGCGTTTCGCTGCGGAGCTCGGTCGACGGCGACAAGGTGGCGGACAACAACGCCGAGCGGAACCAGGTCAACACACTGGACCTGCTGGGCCTGGCGCCGCCGCAGGAGACGATCGAGCCGATTCCCGAGGAACCGCCGACCAAGACCGCGCAGATCTGGCGAAACGGCCAAATGGTCGAAGTGACCTTCGAGTCGACGGCGATCGAGGAGGCACTCAACGCCACGGCGGTAGCCGAGGGACGCGAGCCGACCGAGAGCGTGACGACCAGCGCCCAGAAGCCGGCGTCGTCGGCCAAGAAGGGTTGCAAGAACTGCGGCAAGAAGGCCCAGAATCAACCGACCCGGGCCCCGGCCAAGCCGACCGCAGCCGCCCCCGCTTCCAGCGCGGGCCGGAATGTAGTCCAGGTCCAGGTCGAGGCCCATCAGCTCGGGCGCTAGCCGTCGCGAGCCGCTGCAAAAGACACGTCCATTCAAGTTGAACCGTTTCAAGAGATCGAGGTGACCCAAATGCGGATCGTATTGGCAGACCACCAGCAGGCGCGGCGCGACGAGGTGCGGCGACTCCTGTTGGGCGAAGGGTTGACCTGTGAGGCCGAAGACGCGGTCGGCTTCGAGCAGTTGCCGGCACGTCTGGCCGGCGTGAAGACCGACCTGGTGCTGGTGGTCACCAATGGTGCCCGCGAGGCGGCGATGGAAGCGATCCGGACCGCCTATCAGGTGTCCAGCGCCCCGGTCCTGGTGACGGGCGAGAAGGCGACCGTGGAACTGGTGCGCGAGGCGATGCGGGCGGGAGCCCGCGAGTTCCTCGACATCGGCCGCTTCCGCGAGGAGCTTTCCGAGGCCCTGATCAAGATCGAAGCCGAAGGCAATGTGCCCAACGAGCGTGGCACGCTGATCGCCCTCTATTCGCCCAACGGCGGCGTGGGCGTGTCGACCACGGCGATCAACCTGGCCTCGCGATTGGCCGGCGACCAGCCGGACCAGGTGGCCCTGGTCGACCTGAAGCCGGGCCCCAGCGATCTGGCCTTGATGCTCGATCTGAAGCCGCAGTACACGCTGGAAGACATTTGCCGCCAGTGGGATCGCCTCGACCGCCGAATGCTCGACGGTGCGATGACCCGTCACAGCTCGGGGATTCGCGTGCTGCCCCAGGCCGGTTATCCGGAGGACGGCAGCCTGCCAACCAGCATGCTGTCGCGTGACGCCGTGCGGCAGCTCTGCTGCCTGGTGCGGCGGATGTACCGGTACGTGGTGCTCGACCTGGCCCACACACTCGACGAGGAGCAGGTCGAAGCGATGCGGCTGTCGAACCTGGTGGGCCTGATCGCCCGGGCCGACGTGCCCGGCTTGCGCCGAGCCCGCTGGGCGCTGGACGCCGCCGCGGCGATGGGCGTCGGGCGCGACCGCTTCCGGCTGGTCCTCAACCGCTTTGGCCAGCGTGGCCAGGTCGACCTGGCCAAGGTCGAAGAGACGCTGGGGATCAAGGTCTTCCAACGGATTCCGGAGGATGACCGAGCAGTGAACAAGGCCGTCAACCGCGGGGTCCCGGTCAGTGAAATCTCGAAGCTGTCGCGGATCAGCCGCAGCTTCTCCTCGTTTGCTCGCAGTGTGCAGACCTCGTCGTAGTGGCAGAACCTTGTCGGGAGCGTTTTGGGATGAAAACCAGTCTTTTTCGAACCAGCCATGAGCCTCGTCCCCAGGCGGACGCCGAGTATCCGGCGGTCGACCGTTTTGAGGCCGAGTTTCAGAAGCTCAAGACGCGGATCCACCGCGAGCTGATCGATTCGTTGGATCTCTCGCGGATCGGTTCGCTGGACGAGACGCGTCTGCGGGCCCATATTCGCAACCTCGCCGAAGGGCTTCTGCGTTCACGGCCCGAGATGCTGTCGAGCCTCGACGAGGAGCGGCTGATCGACGAGTTGATGGCCGAATCGTTCGGCCTCGGCCCGTTGGATCCGTACATGCAGGACCCGGACGTGAGCGATATCCTCGTCAACGGACCCAACGAGGTCTATGTGGAACGCATGGGCCGGCTGCATCAAACGAACACGGTGTTCGCCGACGACGAGCACCTGATGCAAATTATCCAGCGGGTCGTGTCCCGGGTGGGCCGGCGGATCGACGAGCAGTCGCCGATGGTCGACGCCCGGCTGCCCGACGGCTCCCGTGTCAACGCGATCATTCCGCCGCTGGCGCTCAATGGGCCGGTGCTGTCGATTCGCCGTTTCGGTCACGAGCCGCTCAAGCTTGGCGACCTGCTCACCTACGGCTCGCTCTGCCCGGAGATCGTCCGGTTCCTCCAGGCGGCCATCGAGGCGCGGGTCAACCTGATGATCAGCGGCGGGACGGGCGCCGGCAAGACGACGCTGTTGAACTGCCTGTCGTGCTTCATCCCGGGGGAAGAGCGTCTGGTGACGATCGAAGACTCGGCCGAGTTGATGCTCCAGCGCAAGCACGTGGTGAGCCTGGAAACCCGCACGCCCAACGCCGAGGGATTCGGCGCGGTCACCCCGCGGGAACTGGTGCGCAACGCCTTGCGTATGCGTCCCGACCGGATCATCCTCGGCGAGGTCCGTGGCGGCGAAGCCCTCGACATGCTCCAGGCGATGAACACCGGTCACGAAGGCTCGATGACCACGATCCATGCCAACGACACGCGCGACGCGCTGTCGCGGCTGGAGGTGATGGTGAGCATGGCCGGCTTCGAGCTGCCAGTGAGCGTCGTGCGCCGTTACATCGGCTCGGCGATCACGCTGGTGATCCATCTGGCCCGTCTGAAAGGCGGCGTGCGCCGCGTGACGCGGGTCTCCGAGATCACCGGACTCGACAGCGGCGATTACCTGATGCAGGAGATTTTCGGGTTCCGTCAGGCGGGCGTGGACGACGAGGGGCGGGCCAAGGGCGTCTTCTACGCCACAGGCAACGTGCCGACGATCACCCGGCGGTTCGAGGAACTGGGGATCGACCTGCCTCGCGGTCTGTTTGAGAAGCGGACGTTCGGCGTGGCCAAGACCAACGGCACGAATGGGTCGGCATCCCGGGAGGACCTCTCGTGAACCTGACCGTCTTCGCACTCCTGGCGTTTGTCACTGCCACCGCGTTGGCGATGGCCTTGCTCCTGCTGATCCGCGACCTGCGACGGCCCGACGAGGCGCTCGATCGCCGCTTGGGGCTGGATCTCGATCCCGATGCGCCGCGGCTGGTCAGCCTCCCCTGGGAACGGGAACGCACCGGCTGGATCGATCGGCACTTCTACCAGCTCCTGGAACAGTCGGGCTCGCGGTTGGATTCCCAGGCCGCGTTGGCCCTGGTGGCGGGACTGGCGATCGTCGGCGGGGCGGTACCGCTGGTGCTTCTGGACAACTTCCTGCTGGCGATCCTCGGCACCGTGACCGGCGCCATGCTGCCGCTCGTGTGGTGGGAGTTTCGCCGGATGCGCCGGGCGCGGGCCATGCAAAAGGGTCTGCCCGAAACGCTCGAACTGGTGGCCGACGGGATCCGTGCGGGCCAGACCCTGGAGGCGGCGGCCGCGATGGTCGCCCAAGAGGCGCCCAAGCCGCTGGCCGAGGAGTTCGGCTACTGCGTGGCCCAGTTGCGTCTGGGGCACTCGCCGGTGGCCGTGTTGGCGCGGATGGCCCGCCGCGTGCCCCTGCCAGAGTTCAAGATCTTCACGACCGCCGTGCTGGTCCACCGCCACACGGGCGGTAACCTGGCCCTGCTGGCCCAGCGCCTGGCCCAGTCGGCCCGCGACCGCAGCGAGCTGCAAGGCCATGTGAAAGCGGTGACCGCCGGCAGCCGTCTGTCGGTGATCGGCCTGACCTTGGGGACCCTGCTGGCGGTCGGCTTCTTGGGCTCGGTGCGGCCGGAGTACGTGCTCGTGTTTCGCGATCACGAGCTGGCCCCGCTGCTCCTGGGCACGGCCGCCGGTCTGCAACTGGTGGGCATCCTTTGGATCTGGCGGATCCTGAGAGTCCAGTATTGATCCATTCCGTGAATCCTCGCAGGACTGCGTGAGAAAGCCCCCCGGCACGGGTTTCGTCCCGTGCCGGGCCTTCGGGAAAAACCGGAACCGAATCCCTCGCATCGCATACGAGCCGTTGACATGAACGATCTTCTCGACCTCTTCCACCTGACCGGCAATACGGAACCGATGTTCTGGACCACGTGGGGCCCGACGCTGGGCGTGTTCGTCGTCGCCACGGCGGTGTTCTACGCGGTGGCCCGGCTGGTGACCCGGCGGCCGAATCGGGAGGAGTTGCGGCTCCGCGAGATCCGCGCCCACGGCTTGGAGATCGAGGAGGAGGACGAGGGCGTGTTTGGCCCGCTGACCGAGGCCTTGGCCGCCCAGTTGCCTGAGTCGAAGAAAGAGCGGCGCGACTTCCAAATGCTGCTGCGTCAGGCCGGCCTCTACAGCCCGCTTGCCCGCAATACGATTTACGCCTCGCGGTTCGTATTGTTGATCGTGCCGATGATCGTGGCCGGCGTGTGGGCCGTGATGGCCGAGCCGACCCAGACGTGGCGGATCCTGTTCCTCGGGGCGATGGCGGCGGCCGGCTTGTCGGTCATGCCGCGTCTCTATGTGTTCTTCCGCCGCCGCGGCCGCATGCAGCGGATCCGCCGCGGGCTGCCCGACACGATCGACATGCTCAGCATGTGCACCAGCGGCGGCCTGGGCCTGAGCGAGAGCCTGGAACACGTCGCCGGTCAGATGGTCGCCTACCCGGAACTGGCCCTCGAACTGCGGATCCTCAAACGCCAGGCCGAGGTGAGCAGCCTCAAGCAGGCGTTGGCCGATTTCTGTCTGCGGGTCGACCTGCCGGAAGTGCGGCAACTGGTCGGGCTTCTGACCCGCGGCACGCGGCTGGGCACGCAACTGGCCGGCTCCTTGAATGAACAGGCCGACCACCTGCGCGTCAGCCGACGTCAGGCGGCGACCGCCCAGGCCAATAAGACCCCCGTGAAACTGGTCTTCCCGATCCTCTTCTGCTTCGCTCCCGCGGCGTTGATCCTCCTGACCGCCCCGGCAATGCTCGAACTCCGCGACTTCCTCGTCCCCAGCCGACAGTCGCAGGGACGCCATTCGCTGGGCACCGGTCAGATCATCGACGCCATCCAGGGCCTCGATCAGCGAGTGGACCCGGTGACCTTCGAAACGGGAACTGCTCCGGACGAGTCGAGCAGGTAGCAGGCAATACGCGGTAGCGTCGCACGCCGTGTACCGCATCCTGGGGGCGACACTGCTTGCCCGGAAGGCAAGCAGTGGCACACGATGAGCCAATTGGCCGTCGCCCGCCATTCTCCTCTTCTCCCGGCCCTGCAATCCCTGTACCTTGGTGGTGGGCCCCTCTTCCCGATCCACCAGCCACTGTTCCCCGCATGTCGTCTCTCGAACAAGCCCTACGCCAAGGCAGCCGCGCGGTGATCGCATGTCAGATCGCCTCGCAGGTGATCGCGTTGGGCGTGTTGGCGGTGCTCTATCGGGAGCTGGGACTGGAACCGTATGGGTTCCTGGGGATGGTCATGCCGCTTTTGTTGCTGGTGCGGATCGTGGTGATCTCGGGGCTGGATGTGGCCACGATCCAACAGGACGAGTTGAGCGGCCCGCAGGTCTCCGCGATGTTTTGGGTCAATCAGACGTTGGGCGTGGCGATGGCCCTGCTCACGGCCGCCTGTGCCCCGCTGTTGGTCTGGTTCTACGGCGTCCGGGAAGTCGGCCCGTTGACCGTGGCCCTGGCCGGCACGTCGTTGGCCGCCGCCGTGGGGACGCAACACCTGGCCCTCTTGCAGCGTCACATGCGCCTGGGGTCGTTGGCGCTGGTCCAATTGGCCAGCCTGACCCTCGGCGGCGCAGCCGCGATCGGCGCCGCATGGGCCGGCTGGGGCGTCTGGGCGCTGGTGGTCCAACGCTACGGGGAACTGCTGACCCTTGCATTGCTTGCCTGGCTCCTCGAACCGTGGCGACCGAGCTTCCGCCTGCGCGGTACCGGCGCGCGGCACCTGATCCGCTTCGGCGGCCACTACACAATCAGCAGCCTGATGTTCTACCTGGTCGCCAACGTCGACAAGGTGCTCGTCGGGTTCTTCCTGGGCGAAGCGCCACTGGCGCTGTATAGCCAGGCGTTCAACCTGATGATGCGGCCCATCCACGTGGTCATCACCCCACTCACCGGAATCATGCTTCCGACGTTGTCGCGTGCCGCCGGCGATCGTCGGCAGTATACGCAGTTGGCGCTCGGGTTCTTTCGCTTCATCGGTCTGGTGATGCTGCCGGCGGGGATGGGCCTGGCGATCGTGGCCCCCGAGGCGATGCGCGTCCTCGGCGGGCACCAATGGGCCGCGGCCGGCCCCGTCTTGCGAGTCCTTGCGCTGGCGATTCTCGTGCAAGGCTTCTTCAATGCCCTGGGAAGCGTGTTCACGTCAGCCGGGCGCACCGATCGGCTCTCGAAGGCCTCAGTGGTGATCGCGATCGTGCTGGTGACCGCGTTCCTGCTCGGTCTTCATCTGGGGCATCGGGCTGGCGTGCCCCTGTTGGGCGTCGCCCTGGGCTACTCGCTGACCTTGCTCCTGGTAATCTTCCCACCTTATCTGCTCGTTGCACTCCGCACGGTCGGAATCCGCCCCACGGCCTGGCTCGCGCAATTCGCGCCGGCGATTCCGGCAACACTTCTGATGAGCCTGTTGGTGGGCGCGTGTCACTGGCTCTTGGGACGCATTTACCCCCTCCCCGATCTGGCCCTGCTCGGCGTGGAAATCTCCGTCGGAGTGGCCAGCTACGCCTTCTTGGTCCGCCGGGAACTCGGCTGGCTTCTCAAGCAGGGCCTCCGGGCGGAGGTCCGAGGGAGTTGCATTCCGAAGCCCGAAGACGTATCGTAGACGGTCGTAGTGAAGGGGCGGTTGAGGATCCTTCGCCAACCCGGGCATTCCCACGGAGAATAGATCGATGGCACAACCTTTAGCCGGCCTGATCGCCGCGGCCTTTACGCCGCTGCGCGCCGATGGCACGTTGAACCTTGATTGCGTCGGACCGATGACCGAGCGTCTGATCCGGGAAGGGGTCAGCGCGATTTTCGCCTGCGGAAGCACGGGCGAAAGCTCGTCGCTGACGACCGAAGAACGCCAGGCTACGGCCAAGGCGTTTGTCGACGCCGCCGCAGGACGTTTGCCGATCATGGTCCACGTCGGCCATTGCAGCCTGGCCGAGGCCCGGCGTCTGGCGGTCCACGCCCAGCAAATCGGCGCGTCGGCCGTCTCCGCCTGCCCGCCGTGGTACTTCAAGCCGGCCACGGTGCCGATCCTCGTCGACTGCCTGGCCGAGATCACCTCCGCGATCCCGGGGATGCCGTTCTACTACTACAATAGTCCGATCATGACCGGCGTGCAGTTGGACATGGTGGACCTGCTGCGTCAGGCGTCGGAGCGATTGCCGAATTTCGCCGGGATCAAGTATACGGCCCCCACGGTGGACGAGTACCTGGCCCTGCTCACCTTTGGCGGCGGACGCTTCAACATTCTCTACGGGCGTGATGAGATGCTCCTCTGTGGGCTGTCAGTCGGCGCCCAGGGAGCGATCGGCACGACCTACAACTTCGCCGCGCCGCTGTACCGGCGAATCATCGCGGCCTTCCAGGTCAAGGACCTTGCGGCCGCCGCGGCCGATCAAGCCCGGGCCGTGGAGATGATCCGCGTCGTCCTGCGTTACCGCGGCCTTTCGGGGATGAAAGCCCTGATGGGCATGATCGGCGACGAGTGCGGCCCGCCGCGGCTCCCCCTCCCGCCGCTGTCGGCCAGCGAAGCCGCCCAAATGCGCAAGGAGCTGGAAGCGATCGGCTTCTTCGACTGGGGGCGGAGCTAAGCACTCTTCCGCCGCCTGACGCGGGGCAGCATGACCTGCCCCGCCAGGAGGCCGGCGAGGAAGAGGACTAGCGTGGCTGGCTCCGGAGCCGCAATGGCGACGGCGAAGTCGCTGTTGTGGTC
>JBDKTH010001377.1:0-1701 GCA_039680305.1 Thermoguttaceae bacterium
CGAACGTTTCCGACGCCGAGGTCCAGACGCTCATCGAAAAGCGTCGCGAGCAGCGGGCGCCGATCCGCGTGCTCGACGAGCATGGCCGCACCGACGACGGCCGGATCTGGCTGAGCTATCGGCTCTCAAAAGCCGCCAGCACCTACGCGGTCATCACGGTGCCGGCCTCGCTCAAGGAGCTGATCTGCGGCCGCTTTGATCTCGTGGACCGCGAAGGCCGATCCGTTGGCACGCTAGCCGCCAAGGACGGCCGGGCCTGGGGCCTCGGCGCCTTCCTGCGTCAGCATCGGGCCGAGGCCGACGACCGCGTCCGGCTCACCTTCGACGTCGCCGCCCGGCGGGCCGTGATTGCCCTGGAGGATGCCCGCTAGTCAAGCGTCTCGCGCAAATGGTGTTCTTTGGCTGTCATTCGCGTCCATTCGTGGTTATAACCAGAGGGCCGGCAATTCCGGGATGACCGCCATCCTCGCGGATGAGTATTGACAGACAAAACCGCCAAGGTAGGGCGGCGCCGAGCTTGCGAGGCCCGCCACGCGAATCGTCGTCTTTCGTCCAGAATCACTGGCGTCGATCCAGGTCGTCGTGATGACTTCTGATTGCGTTGTCGAAAGGCACCGGAGTGAATAGAATTGGTGTCGAGTCGCTAGCCGGTCTTTGCCGGGAACCGCGGCCTATGCGGCTTGAGCGCTTTTGCAAACAAGGTGTGCGACGGTTCTATGGCTGGCCTTTACGATCTGTACCTCGCCCTTGCTCCGCTCCGAGGGTAAGCGACATGGCCACCCAACAGCAGGCTCGAAACGGGGCGCAGCTAGTAATGACATGGTCGCAGTAGTTTCGAGTCCCCGTGCCTCGGTTCGGCGACAAAGTCATGAATGCATTGGAAATCAAGAATCCTGTAGTCCGCCGTTTGCTGGAGTCGGTCGCGGGCGCGTATGGGCCGGACGCCTTCCCGCTCGACGGCCAGCAGCCGGACTCCCCCGAGCATGTGCTGCTTACCAGCGAGAAGGATCGCTGCTTCCTGGCGTCGATCATCGCACTCCCTGGGCAAACAGCACGGTTCTCGGTGATAGTCGAGTTGTACGACCTGCCCGAGCGGCGACTGATCCCCTTCGAGGTCGTGGAGGATGGGGAGTTCAGCTTGGCCGAGGTTGTGGCACTGCTGGGCCGGTATCGGGAGTGGCATCACACCGAACACGCGGCTGCTAACTTGGGCCGCGATTGCGGGCCGTCCGGGCGTGGCGGTCCCCCAGGCGGCCCCGGCAGTTGACCTGTTGGGAAATTCCGGGGGCGCAATACTCAATTCCAACAATCCGTCGGTATTTGGTATTGTGTCCCCAGAATTGGAATTGGGTGCCCCCAGAATTGGACTCCTTTCGAGCTGTCACTTCTGCAGCAGCACGCCTTGGTGTCCACAGGGGACGATGATCTTGCCCTTGTGGAAGACGGCGAGGTCCGGATTGCCCGAAACCTTCCAGTGCTTGATGAACTTCGGCTTCTCCGGATTCTGGAAATCCCACAGACCAATTTGGCGGTAGATGCGACTGGTGAGGACGACGAGGCCCTCCTCCGACGCGCGCGGGATGCCGCTGAAGCAATTGCCGGGGAACTTCTTCGTCGTCCACTGCGAACCGTCCGCCGGATCGCACTGGCCTGGATCGAGGAAGAGATATTCCAGGCCTTTCGTCGCCAGCGCCTTGTTCT
>JBDKTH010000670.1:0-10474 GCA_039680305.1 Thermoguttaceae bacterium
GCCCACGGAATCAAGCGTGCCAACCCGCTGCAAAGCCGCGTAGCGACGACGCCGGAAGGGCCACGTCGCCGCTACGCGGCTTTACGAATGTCGGGGGGGCCTGCGTTCCGTGGGCTCGCGCCCACGGCTACGTCCCTCGACCGCTGCGTGGTCAGTTGCCGAAAGCGTTCTCAAACCACGCCTCAGGCCGTGGACCATCGGCCGCTAAATAGTTGTGTCCAAAGACTCCCGTGCAACCAGGCAACCGTTTAGCGGC
Organism: Thermoguttaceae bacterium; assembly: GCA_039680305.1. GTDB lineage: Bacteria > Planctomycetota > Planctomycetia > Pirellulales > Thermoguttaceae > JBDKTH01. The sequence continues at coordinate 257 of JBDKTH010000670.1, forward strand.
CGTGGGACGACGGCCTGAGGGCAAGACTATTTGTTCAGTTTCTGCTTCAAGGCGAGCACGGCCTCGACGAGTTCATCGGAACCATGGCGGATCACGTCGCAGGCCGGGAGGCCCAGCTCCTTGCGGACTCTCTCGCGTTCGGCCGCCACCTCGGCGTCGGAGAACGTGTTGCCGTTGATGGCCACGCCGATCACGCGGCAGGGGTGCATCACGTTGGACACCATCTCGTAGAACTCGATCGCTTTGCCCAGCGACGGCAAGGGAAACTCCTCCATGCCGAAGATCCGATCGCGTCCCATCTCGTAGCAGAGGATCAGGCCGTCGGGGATCGCGCCATGCAGCAGGCCCAGGGTGACGCACGAGTAGCGCGGATGAAACAGGCTTCCCTGGCCTTCGATCACGATCACCTCGTGATGCTGGTTGGCCAGGACCAGTTTCTCCGCGGCGCCGGCGACGAAGTCGGAGATGACCCGGTCGACCGGGCAGCCGTCGCCTTCGACCATGATCCCGGTCTGACCGGTGGCCACGAACTTGGAATCGACCCCGCGGCGACTGAGCCCGCGCACCACTTCCACCGAGGTGAGCATTTTGCCCACGCTGCAATCGGTGCCGATGGTGTGGATCCGCAGGCAGCCTTCGCGGATCCCCTTTCGGTTGGCCACGTCGTGTTCTTCGTTGCGGCGCACGTCGATCAGTTGGACGCCGTGCTCCTTGGCGGCCTGGGCGAATTCTGGATCATCGTTCAGAAAATCGTGCAGGCCGGAGACGACAGTCATTTTGCGCCCGATGGCCTCGAGGACGATCGCCCGCCAGGCCGGCGGGATCTTCCCTCCCGGCGGGGCAATGCCGATCAGCAGCGTGTTGGCGCTGGGCGCATCGGCCAGCGAGCCGACCACGGGAATCGCACCTCCCACGCCCAACAATTCCTGGCAGGTCTTGCCCGCCCCCGGACGATCCAAGACGGCCACCACCTCTTCAGGCTTGTAGCGGATCACGCAGATCGCCGTCTTGGCAATATGAGCATGGTTGTAACCATCGGTGAGAATAATGAGGCGACGCATGGAAGAAAATGATGAAGGATAAATGATGAAGGATGAGTTGAATACAGAACAGCAACGCTAAAGGTCAAGTGCTCAAGGCTGACTACTGGCTGCTAACCGTCCGTGTAATTCCCCAATGATAGTCCCCCACTTCCCGCCTTTCCAGCTCTTCCATTCATCATTCATCATTCCGCATTCATCATTTTCCTCAGACCTGGACCACGCCGAGCTCGTGGTAGACCGATTCGATCGTGTCGGCGTCGATCTGGTCGAGATTGTGGCCGGCGCCGGCCAGGAGGGCGAGGTCGGCCAACTGGCTGACGCGGCGGGGGACGCCTTGGGTCAGCTCGTGAAGACGGGCGACGGCGGACGGGGCGAAGACGGGATCCTTGCGACCGGCCTGTGCCAGCAGCGTCTTCAAAAAGTCTTCGGTGTCATCCGGCTGCCACGGGTCGAGGTCGATCCGCAATTCGGCCCGCTCCAGCAGCGAATCGCCCAACCGCCCGACCTGCGATGGCCGGCCAGTCAGCACGATCGTCACTTGCGAGTCGGGCGACGACTCCACCTGGGCCAGCCGAGCCACCTGGGTGAGCACCTCCGGACAGGCACGATCGACATCGTCCAACAGCACGACCACTTTGAGATGCTCGTAGCGGTATTCGGTCAGCCGGTCACACACCATGCGCCAAACCAGCGGCAAGGGCCGGTCAGGGGCCAGGTTCAGGTGAAACTCGTTGGCCAGAAGCCACAGGAACTCCAGCGACTGAACGCCCAGAAGGCTGAGGTTGGCCACGACATGGCCGGCCTTGCGCATCTCCGTGGCAAACACCTCCAATAGGAACGACTTGCCGCTCCCTTCATCCCCTAACAGAAGCCCCAGACGACGCTCCTGGTCGACCAAGAAATGAAGCCGGGCCAGCGCCTCCTCGTGGGTCGGGCTCTGGTAGAAGAAACGGGGATCCAGCCGCGTGGTGAACGGCGAGTCGCTCAATCCCCAGTGTGCTTGGTACATCGAAAAGCGTCCCACGGGCAAGCTGTCCTCGACAAGTGGCCGGCAGAGCCGGCAACTCGACTCGAAATGGCCGATGCGCACTGGAACCGGAGGGTCGTCACGGACCCGCTTTCCAGGGGGCGGTCAATTCCGTAGCACTCTCCTTTTCGGTACAATCCGCAGGAAAACTTAATCCGGAATAACCGATCTCCGCGGCACAGATTATGCTAGATCGCTATTTTACCCAGACTCCCATCAACGGCGATCACGCCACCCTCGACGGCGCCGAAGCCCATCACCTGATTCACGTGATGCGTGCCAAGGCTGGGACGCGAGTCACGCTCTTTGATGGCAGCGGGGCCGAGTTTGCCGCCCAGGTGGAAAAGGTCGGCCGGAGCGACGTGCAACTGGCGATTCTCGCGCGGCAGGAGGTCGATCGCGAGTTGCCGCTGGAGGTGGTGCTTGGCGTCTCCCTTCCCAAAGGGGATCGACAAAAGTGGCTGGTGGAGAAGGCCGTCGAGTTGGGCGTGGACCGGATCGTGCCGTTGATCACGGCCCGCTCGGTGGCCCAACCTGTCCAGCAGGCCCTGGAACGCTTGCAGCGGAGCGTGATCGAGGCCTCGAAACAATGCGGCCGGAACCGCCTGATGACCTTGGCTGATCCGGCGGAGTGGAACGAATTTGTCGCGGCGGCCCCGGCAAGCGCCCGACGTCTCTTGGCTCACCCCGGCAAGCCGATGGCCCCCCTGGTCCCCGTGAGCGTTGAACTGCCCAAGGGGCAACGTCCGGCCGTGTTTCTGGCGATCGGTCCGGAAGGCGGTTTTACGGCGGATGAAGTGGCCCTGGCCGCGTCGCACGGCTGGCAGACCGTCGACCTGGGCCCCCGCATCCTCCGCGTGGAGACCGCCGCCGTCTTCCTCGTCGCCCTGGCGATCCAGCCGCCCTACGCCAGCGGTTCCCATTGAATGCCGACGCGTTTCAAGGCGTAGCCGGCTTCTCGCATGTAGTCGCCATAGATGGTCATCCAGTGGAAGCCGGGCATGCGCTGGGCCAGGAGCTTGTCGGGGCAGGTGTAGCGAATGTCGATCTGGGAGCGGCAGATCGGCAGGAACGGATGGGCGACGATCTCGCCCAAGAGTCCAACCCAACGTTCCGCCTTGAAGTCGGGCAGGATGTTGGTCACCTTCTGGCCGTTGTGCATCTCGACCTTGGGGGCCGCGCCGTAGTCGGATTCAAAATGGGTCAGAATCCTGACTGGCTCGATGTTCTTGCCGTCCATCTTGCGCGGGGCCGTGCAATGGGCCAGGGTAATCACGCCGTCGTGCGGATAGGTCGGATCGTTGAGGAACGTCGGATGGCCCGAGATCGCTCCCAGGAGCAGCCCGGAGGGGATCACCACGAAGTCCGACTCGCAGAAGGCCAGGTAGCCGTCGTCGTTGAGCGTGCTCAAGGTGAGGCAGGCCGTGGTCTCCGACATCGGCATGATCGTGCCCATGCAGGCGTTGATCGTCAGCGCCCGGCAATTGGCCTGGGCCATCAGTTTGCGGAAGATCTCGTCCAGAACGAAGGCGTTTTCCACATACTTTTTGTCGGTCTCCAGAGTCGTGCCGGGAAGCTTGAGATAGGCCTCGGCCCGTTGGCGAGCCAGGGCGACTGTGGCGTTGTCTTTGCGTGCGGCCTCGATCAGTTTGCCCAACTCGGGATAGGAGACCGTCTGGATGTCGAGCTTCCAGCGGTCCTTGGCCAGGTCCGGAGCCTTGGGCGTGGCCCAACCGGCGGCGCCGCCAATGGCCAGGATCTTGCTGCCCCGCGTATTGTAAAGGCCGCAAAGGCTCCGCAATCGCCAGAGCACTTCGTCGAGGCTGTCGATCACCACGTCGTGGTCGTCGATCCCTTGGACGGCCAGCGTGTCGCTGTGCTGGCGTAGGAATCGCGGGCTGACGATCTCATAGTAGAGATACAGCGGGCCCGACTTGTGACGGATGAAGAAGACCGTGTCCTTGGCCAGGTGGTTGATCGCGTTCAAGTCGCCGTCGGCGGCGTAGACCAACAGCACGTCGGCCGCCTTGACGTCGTCGGTCCCCTCTAGTTCCTTGGCGTTCATCGTCGCCGTCAGCGGGAGGAACGTGACGGGGAAGTCGGCCATGCGCTGGAGCTTGTCCAACTCGCCTTTGATCCGCACGACTTCCTGGTCGACGTCGTGCTGGGTCTGCAGTCCGCCCCACGGGCGCCAACTGGTCTGCGGCCGCCGGGTGTACTGACGGTAGAGGAGGATCGGCTTGACGACCAGGGGCCGGCGCGCGGGTGCGCTGGGAAGCCCCGGTTCGGCGGCCGAGAGCATCGACCAGGACAGGCCGGTCAGGGCCATCCCGCCCAGGGCCGCGCCCCCCATGCCGCCCAAGAAGCCTCGTCGTGAAAGGTCGTCCGACTCGCCCTGGTGGCCACACGGGCAGCAGGTGCGGATCCGCGGCTGGTGATCGTGATCCTGTTCGCACTGGCTCATGGACAGAACTCCTTGATAGAATTGCGAGAGTCTCCACCGAAACAACAGTGACACGATCACCATACCCGGGGGCTCCGCCCGCTGCAAGTAAGTGGTGTGCTAGGGTCTGCCCGGAGGACAAGCCGCGGCACACCGCAAGGCCGACAGCCTGAGGAGGAGTGTTCCCCGGTTCAGTGGAGGGGGGCTTAGTTGACAGCTATACTTGGGAAAGGGACAATCAGTCATTGCTTGGCGGCGAGCAAACGCCGCCCTACTGTCTTTCGAACCACAAGGAGTCCACTGTGACCGCTCCCTGGATCACCTATCGCCCGGAGTTGAAAGTCCTGGATTGCACCGTCCGGGACGGTGGCCTGATTAACGATCATCAGTTCGAGGATGGCTTTGTGAAGGCCGTCTATCAGACCTGCGTAGAGGCCGGGGTCGACTACATGGAGCTGGGTTACAAGGCCTCCAAGAAGATCTTTGCCCACGACCAGTACGGCGCCTGGAAGTATTGCGACGAGGACGATCTCCGCCGGATCGTCGACGACAATCCCACGCCGCTGAAACTGGCCGTGATGGCCGACGCCGCCAAAAGCGACTGGCGCACGGACATCCTGCCGAAGAAGGAAAGCGTGCTGGACATGATCCGCGTGGCGTTCTATGTCAACCAGGTCTCCGAGGCGGTTGACATGATCAACGACGCGGCCGACAAGGGCTACGAAGTCTCGGCCAACCTGATGGCCATCTCCCGCGTGAGCGATCGCGAGCTCGATCAAGCCCTGGAACTGGTCGCCGAGACGCCGGCCGGAACGATCGTCGTCGTCGACAGCTTCGGATCGCTCTATGCCGAGCAGGTCGAGATCCTCGTGAAGAAGTACCAGTCTTACGGCAAGGCCACGGGCAAGGAAATCGGAATGCATGCCCACAACAATCAGCAGCTCGCCTTTGCCAACACGATCGAGGCGATCATTCACGGCGTCAACCGCGTCGATGCCACGATGGCCGGCCTGGGCCGCGGCGCGGGCAACTGCCCAATGGAATTGCTGATCGGCTTCCTGCGCAATCCGAAGTTCAAGCTCCGCCCCGTGTATCAACTCCTCGAATCCCACCTCGAACCGCTGCGTCAGCACGTCGAGTGGGGCCCCTACGTCCAATACAACATCACCGGCCAACTCAATCAGCACCCCCGCAGCGCCATCGCCGCCCGCAGTAGCGCCGACCGCGACAAGTTCGTCGATTTCTACGACAACCTGATCACGGAAGAGTGAAGGGGGCAAGCCAACGCCTACATGTCAAAGCGGCGACGCGGTGTGCCATGCTCAGTCGTTGGCATTTTGATCAACCAGAGACTTCGCCCCCCTTTGCTCATCACTCCTCTACGCACCCCTCCTCCCGAACAGTTCTCTGGAGGGGATTGACAGGACCAGAACCTGAATGAAAATCGGTTGCGCTGACAACCGCGCTATTGTGGGCTCTGGGAGCAACGGCTGGCGCGTCCCGAATTCCTGTAAGCACTTTTGGAGCACTCAGTAGATGCGAATCTCCCTGATGATCACCGCTGCGGTTGCCCTCCTATCTGGTGCCACACTGGTCTCGGCCGAGCCCATCACCTACATGTTCACGGGTACGGGCTCGGGCACGATCGACACCACGGCCTTCACAAACGCCAGGTTCATAATCATCGCCCAGGCGGATACCGCCAATGTGTTCAACTATTTCGCTGATCTTCCGGCGATTACGCTTTCAACCTCGTCGATCGCCATTGAGGGAGTCGGCACCGGGGCTTTCACGCATGAGAAGATCGTTTTCGTCAATCAGACGACCAGTGTAATCGGGTTTGGCTCACCTGGTTACAACGCCGTCCTAGCCGACTACGTCGATATCAACGATCCCGTCTTCTCGACCTATGACCTGACAACGCCACTTGGGCCGATCACCAAAGCGTATCCCATGTACGCGGGTTTTTTCAACATTCCCACGACGCTGGGCAACCTGACTATGGGCGGCCAGTCGAACGTGCACGACGTGGCATTCGTGGCCAGCACCAGCAGTGTAGTTCCTGAACCTTCGTCCCTGACGGGGCTGGGCGCAGCCGCATTATGCCTGTCTTGCCTCGGCGTTTGGCGGCGTAGGTCCCTCCGTCAGCTCTCCCGCTGATTCACGAGGAACAAGGGGAAGACTAAGGGGACCAGTCTCGTCCTGTTCGAAGAACGAAGAGGCTGTTTGAAGTAGCACCTCGGGCTCCCCTCGCCCCCGCAGCAGGAGAGGGGATGGTTGCAGGAACGCTTGAGATAGCTTCCAATAATCGTTGCTGGTTCTGACCGCTACGTTCCCTGCCACCACCTTCCCGCCACACCATGGAGCGCTCGCCATGCACACGAGAGTCATTGGTCGGCCACGCAGTGTTACCCCCATCATCGTGTGCTGCACCGCGTGGCTCGCCGCCCTCGGCTTGGCCGAGGCTCGGGCCGCGTCCGCCGAGGCGGTCGTCTCCGAAGGCTTTGAGCAGCAGATCCCCAACTTTCACACCTATCAGGCCAAGTACGCCGCAGACACGGCTCGGGCTCACTCCGGCACGCACTCGCTCCGCGTGACCCCGACCGGCCGGTCCGGCGGCGCGTACTTCCGGCTCGATGGCGTCGTCGATCTCAAGTCGGACTACGAGTTTTCCGTGTGGGTCTACGCCGGTGCGCCGGAGGCGGTCCGCTTCTACATCTCGGCCAGCGACGGTAAACAGCGGCAGACGAAGGGCCAGGTGTCGGGCGGCAAGGCCGGCCAGTGGGTGCAAGTGGTCGGTACGCTTCGGAGTGAGGAGTGGCGGGCCACCGACCGCGAGGTCATGCTGGCCATGTCGTGTTCCGCCGAGAGCTGGTTCGACGACGTGGTCCTGCGCAAGACCAAGTTGCCCACGCCGCCGATCCAGGCCTATCCCAAACTCGCCCAAGCCCTGCGCGCGATCGCCGATCGGAACGCGGTGAGGTTGTCGGCCGGCGGGGAACTCACCCTTGAGGCCACGGCGGGCGCGATGGTCGACGGTTTCGAAGCCCTCGCGCCCTCGCGGCCCAGCGGTGCCCAGGTGGTCATCCCGCCCGACGGCCTGCTGACCTTCGCCCTCGATCTGCCCGAGCCGCTCTATGTGACCGGCACGCTGCGGCTGGCGCCGGGCGCAGACCTGCGTCCCGGGCTGCGGGCCTACGCGCTGAGCGATGACACCGTGGTCGCCGCCCCGATGGTGAAGGCCGCGGCATGGCAGGGGGAGGGAAACCCGATCAACGGCCCGGCGCCGAACATCACCGGCCCACGGCCGCCGGACGAAGTTCGGCTTGCCACCTGGCTGTTGCCCGCCGGACGCCACTACCTGACCGTCGCCGGCCCTCATTTCCGCCCGGCCGGCACGTTCCAACACCTCCGTCTTCGCGTCCTGCCGCGGACCGTCGAGAAGCCGCTCTACCAGTTCGCGTTATTTGGCGACACGCACGTCGGGGCCGGACGTTCGGTCTGGATGAACACCATGCTCTACGGGCCCGTCCAAGACGAGCTAGCCGCCACGCTCGCCGCCTTGAAACGCGAGGGGAGCAGCTTTGCCGTGATCGCGGGCGACATGACCAATAGCGGAACCCGGGTGCAGTTCGAGGCCCTCGGCGCGGTGTGCCGCCGCGGCGGCCTGCCCGTGTACGGCTGCATCGGCAACCATGACGCCTTTCTGGCCACCTCGCGCGGCGATGCGCTCAGCCTGTGCTCCGAACTGTTCCCCGGCGGCAAGACCGATTACGTGGTCAATCGGCCGCCCCTGCGACTCATCATCCTGGACGGGTCGCACTGGAAATCCAAGGATGGCAAGTTCATGGACCACTACGACGCCGAGAACTGCGGCGGCATCGGCCTCCAACCGGAACAGCTCCAGTGGCTCAAGCAGGAGCTGGCCCGCGACACGAAGACGCCGACCCTGGTCACCTGGCACTTCCCCATGCACCACGGCAGCGGCCCTACATCCGCCGGCTACGAGCTGCCGCCTTTGACCAAGGGCGACGAGGTGCTCGACGCCTTGCGCCAGTCGCCCAACGTGGTGGCGGTGCTCTGTGGGCATACCCACTGGAACGACAACAACGTCAAGGACGGTATCGCGCACATCGTGAACCCGGCCTTGATCGAGTGGCCCAACGCCTACCGGGTCTTTCGCGTCTACCCGGACCGCCTGGAGTGGGAACTGCGTCAAGTCTCCAACCGCGGCTTCGTGCGAGAATCGTTTATCCCCTCCAAAGCCCTCGCCTGGATGATCTCGACCGGCGATGACGATTTGACGGGGACGGTATCGTTGAGCAGTAGGCGGTAAGCAGTAGGCGGTACGCGGTACGCAGTGGGCGCGAGGGGAGATTCCGATCGCAATTCCGCTTACCATAGCCATGTCGCGAGGAGCGGCGACACAGGGCTTTTGAGACAGTGCCTTCGTCCTCCGTTTGGGCTCTGACACCGCCGCGGAGCAATACGGAGGGGGCGGTCTGCGCAGGATTCACGAGGCGGGGTTGCTGGACCGAAGAAATGGGCTCGCGGGAGAAGCAGTTGATGATCCGCAGGATGCCACCTCCGCTGATAGCAGCCGCGTTGGTTGTGTTGCTCGTCTTCTGTGAGCTCATAGGGATTTGGAGTGAGCGCCGAGCCGCAACGAGAATCGAGGCGTTGAGTAAGGAGCACGCCGTAGAGGCGAATCGAGTCTTCCATCCACGTGGTTTCTCAATCATCAGGCCCGCCAACTGGGTCCACCGTGTCTACGACGATCCCGAAGATCCCGAAGAGACGTCGCTAAACCGGATCTGCGTCTGGGCCTCGAGTGGAAGGTACACGGATACGTTCCATGTCCAGCGCATTCGATGCGTCTCGCTGGACCAAGATCTGGATGCCGCTCTGCTTCGGAAGATGGAATCGATCGTCCTTGCAGAACTGGAGCCGAAAGAGGTGCTCTTTCAGAAGCAACGGGCCATCGTCAGACTGGGCGTCCATGACGGGGGCGGCTCTGAAGACCCGACCTACACGTACGGTGCGGTTCATTTCCGTCGTGGCGAAATGTGGTACGAGATCCGGTTCCATCTCCTGGGGACTTTCACTGAGATCCCTTCGGGGCTGTGGCAGTTCTTCGAAACATTCCAGGAATCGTGAAACGGCCCCCGAGGGCGAGAATCATTCATCGCGGGAGAAAGCCGTGAATAGAGAAGAGGAACCCGTACTCTTGAGGAAGCACGGGTTCCTCTTCTCTATTCCGTGCGGCGGCGCCCGTGCGTCTCCTGGGGTCAGAACGACGCCAGACTTCAGATCGGTCTCGCCGCCTAGTACCCCATTGCCTTCAGCCGTTGCTCGAAGTCGGCCGGCAGATCGGCCAGCGGCTCGCTCGCGTTCTGGGCCGCATGGCGGAGCATGTTGCGCAACAGGCGTTCCGCCACTGGGTCGGTGCCGAGATTCTCGAGGATGCGCAACGTGTTGAGCGTCAACCGACCGGCCCCGAAGTCGTAGACGGCGACCAACAGGCCCGAACTGTAGCCCAAAGAGGCGTTGATCGATCCGGCCACCACCTCGGCCGGAACATCCAGTCCTGACCAGAGGGCATGGGGCGTGTTCGAGGCCCCCCCCGGGACCACCTGCCGGTAGTAGGTGTGGTCCAAGATGCCGCCGGCCGGCATCCCTTCGAAGATGGGATGGTGTTTGGCCCA
>JBDKTH010001265.1:0-8625 GCA_039680305.1 Thermoguttaceae bacterium
CGCGTGGTGGAGTCGCCGCCCCCGCAGCCGGCGCAGAGGATCCCGAGGCAGGCGAGCAATCCGCAGGAGTTGATCCGGAACGACAGCATCTTCCAATCCTTTCGCAACGAGAATCCTGGTACCGGACGCTTGGGAGGCCACTGCTTGCCAAGCAGGCACGCAGTGGCCCACGCTCGACTTTCGGACGAGCCCTCCTTGGCCCGTCAATACCCGCTGACCGACTCGCCGCCATCGCGGCTGGCGGTGGCCAGGTAGATCGCCTGATCGAAGGTCTCAGAAACGAACCGCACCGAACCGTCGACCATGGCGAACTGGCAGCCGCCCGGGTGCTGGCTGCCGAAGGGGATGTCGTTGAACACGGTGGTCGTCAGCCGGGAGTTGATCGCGTAGCGGACATTGCGGGCACAGAAGACGACCGTGTCCCCGTCGTAGTAGCTTCCTTGAACCCACGAGCGATACCGCCCCATTCCTTTCCAGGAGGATTCGGCAAGCAGGAAGGTATTCGAGGTTCCATCGGTAATCGCGGCCAACGTGACCGCCTTGGGGTAGGCCATCGAGCCTTGGCTGCAGATTCCGCCGTAGCTTGCCCCCGTGGTGCAGGTGTACGCGACGTTCGTGTAGCTATTCTGCCCTTTTGGGCCCAGGACGCCATAGTAGTGCATGCTGAACGGGGCGACGTTGTTGATCAGGTGTCCCGTATGATTGTCGCGGAGGTTTTCCTCGCCGCCGGTGCTCGGACAGAAATAGGTGGCGACGCTGGTCAGCCCCAACGCCCAGTTGGGACTCTGGAAGTAGTCTTTCTTGAAGTCGAACTTCTCGTACAGCGTCGTCTGCTCCATGAACGGCAGCGTCAGTTGCTGCCACCCCATCAGATTGGACGAGATCGCGGCCGGCGGGAGCGTCTTGTAGGTGCTCTCGTAGTTCAGCAAGGCCAGGCTGATCTGTTTCAGATGATTGGAGCACTGCGACCGGCGGGCCGCTTCCCTCGCGGCTTGGACGGCGGGCAACAACAGGGCGATCAAGATCCCGATGATCGCAATCACCACCAACAGTTCCACGAGGGTAAACCCTTTGCGCGCATGGCATGGCATAGTGCACCTCCCCAGGCTCGAATGCCGTTTACTGGTCTCGAGAGCATTCCGACAACAACGGATACGGACGGCCTCGCTCCTCGCCCGAGACCTTCTCTTGTCAGGCGGAAAAAACGAGAATTCCGCCCAGCTCGCGAGGGACCGCCACGCTCTGCGCGCCAGTCTAAACCGCGGTTACAGGCGGTTCAAATGGCCTGTGCTGTAACATCCGCCGCTTTTGCTATACCTTTTGTCCGGCCGTCCGGTAATCGGTGGGGGACGGTTGCGCTGCGACGGGGGCCATCAGGCCCGCTGGCCGTTCTTCCGGTACTCGGCCGGCGTCTGGCCCGTGGCTCGGCGGAAGACCCGCATCATGTACTCGGGATAACTGAACCCGGCTTGGTGGGCGATCTGCTTGATCGGGGCGTTCGTCGAAAGCAGCAACTCCTTGACGCATTCGATCTGCACACGCTGGATCTCCTGGTAGATCGTGCGGCCAAGGACGTGTTTGATCCGCGGCTCCAGGGCACCGCGCGACATGCGCACGTGTTTCAAGACGTCGCCCACCTGGATCCGGTCGCAGGCGCGGGCGCGGATGAATTTGACTGCACGGATTACGGCCTGGTCCTCCGTGGCCAAGACGTCGGTCGACATGCGCGTGACGATTCCGCGGGGCTCGATCAACCTGTGCGGGGCGGTGCGCACGCCATCGGCCATCATCTGGTCGAGCGACCGGGCCGCCTCGTAGCCAATCCGCTGGGGATTGAGATCAATGCTTGTCAGCGGCGGCAGCGACAGGCTGCAGAGGCAATCGTCGTTCCCCACGCCAACAACTGCCACCTCGTCGGGCACGAGGATTCCCGCCCGGCGGCAGGCGTCCAGCAGTTGCAGCCCACGGTCGTCGTTCGCGGCCATGACGCCAGCCGGCTTGGGCAATGCCTGGAGCCAGGGGATGACCCGATCGAGTTCCTTCTCCCACCCTTCCTGCGACGGCCGACGGCGGCGCGTGCACAGCGCGCTGCAGGAAAACCCGGCCTCGGCCAGGAGGCGCTCGAAGTGATCAGCCCGGGCATCCATCGACGGATGCATGCCGCGCGGGGTGCCGAAGAAGCCGAAACTGTGGAAACCGCGTTCGATCAAATGACGCACGGTCAGTTGGGCGACGGCTGCGTCGTCCGGCCCGATCGTCGGCAGGCCGAGGTTTGCCACGGCCCGTCGCAGGTCGATCACCGGCAGGCCGGTCTTGAGCAGGGCCTCGCCCATCGCCTGGTTGTCGATCCGCGCGAGGATTCCGTCCCCGTTCCAGTCACTGAGCCAGGCCGGCGGCGGATCGTTGGGTCCCTGGGGGGTGAAGTAGACCGACCATTGCCGATGTTCCCGGTTGTAGCGAGCCACGCCGCGGACCAGTCCCCGCGCATAGGCCCGCGACGCCTCGATGAACAAGGCCACACGGCGTTGCGGCGGGTTGGCGGAGGAAGAGGGCATGGGACTGTTTCGAGGGTGACCGTGACGTTTTGCCCCGGCACTTGTGCCGGGGGCCTGCTGGCATCATGCGTGCAACTCGCTCCCGGCACAAGTGCCGGGGCGAAACGACGCCGTTGCCAACTCGGTTCGTTAAGCCGCACACGGACGACGGACCATATTGGCAGTATAACTCCCCACCCCTCCGGCGGTTATCGCCGAGAGCGAAAAGTATAGCAAATATGGCATAGTTTACAGATGGCTGCAACTCCCGTCCGCCGGCCATCGCAGTTAAGATGGCAAACAGCCGATCGTTCGCGGTCGGTCGAGATCGCATCGTTTCATTTCTGAGGAACAGGGTTATGTCGACGAGCTACAAACTGCTGCCGCTGAAGTTGGATTATGACGTGCTGGAGGTCCAAAAGCGGTTTTCGAAACTCTATACGGGCCTGGTCTACGACGCCTGTGAGCACCTCGGGCTCAGCGGCCGGGCGATGGATAGCGGCATCTATCCGCTGGTCCACACGATGCAGGTCGCCGGCCCCGCGTTCACCGTGCATTGCATCGCCACGCCGAGCCGCGACGCCAACACGCACGACATCCGCCTGGGGATGCTCAAGAGCATGACCCCCGGGGTGATCCAGATCCGCGACACGCAGAACTGCCGCAGCTGTGGGCAGTTCGGCGAGATCAGCGCCACGGCCGCCAAGGCCGCCGGCTGTGCAGGCGCGGTGATCGACGGCAGCACACGCGACAGCAACTACCTGATCGACATGGGCTTCCCCACCTTCTGCCGCTTCCGCAACCCGGTCGAGGCCTTTGGCCGCTTCATGGCGATCGACTATCAGATTCCGATCTACGTGGCCGGGATCGACGGCCAGTTGGCGGTCTACCCGGGCGACTACATCTTCGGCGACAACGACGGCGTCGTGATCGTGCCCAAGGACCAGACGATCAAGGTGCTGGAACAGGCGGAAGAGTGGTACGAATCGGAAGGCAAGAGTCGGGCCGACATGGCCGCCGGCATGGACCCCTTCGAAGTCTACGCAAAACATGGCCGTTTCTAAAGACACACTGAACCCCGAGCTTTCCGGCCCCCGGCGGCTCTTGCCGTATCGGTGGGAGTTGATTGTGCTGCTTTGGTGCGCCTACTTCTTCAACCAGGCGGACCGGCAGATCTACAACAATCTCCTCCCGCTGATCGAGCAAGACCTCGGTTTGACGAAGACGCAACTCGGGCTGGTGGCGTCGGTGTTCACGTTCGTCTATGGGGTGATGGTGCCCCTGGGCGGATACGCCGGCGACGTGTTGCGCCGCAAATGGGTCATCATCACCGCCCTGTTGGTCTGGAGCACGGCCACGCTTCTGACCGGGCTGAGCACGGGGCTGTTGGCCCTGATCGTATTCCGCGGCGCAGCCACCGGCGGCGGCGAGGCATTCTACTATCCGCCGGCCAATTCGCTCATCGGCCAGTTCCATCATCAGACCCGCGCGCTGGCCATGGCGATCCACCAGACCTCGCTCTACGTGGGGATCATCGCCAGCTTCCTGGCCGGTTACGTGGGCGAGGCCTTCGGTTGGCGCAACGCCTTTTACTTGTTCGGCGGCTTCGGGATTCTCGTGGCGATCGTCATGCTTTTCCGCGTGGAAGATACGCCGCAGGAGACCGCCGGGACGGAGAAAGACGGGCCGGGCGCGACGCGGATTCCCGTCGGCCTGGTGCTCCGCGAGATCTTCCGCAAGCCGACGGTGCTCTTCCTTTGCGTGGCCTTCGCCTCACAGGTCTTCGTCAACGTCGCCTATCTGACCTGGATGCCGACCTTCCTGAGCGAGAAATACGGGCTGTCGGTGACGGCGGCCAGCTTCTTGGCCCTGTTCTGCCATCACGCGGCGGCGTTTGTCGGCGTGGTGGGCGGAGGACGCCTGTCGGACCGGCTGGCCCGCTCACGGCGCAACGCCCGGATGCAGTTCGAGTATATCGGCCTGCTGCTCGGCGCCCCGTTTATCGTGCTGATGGGACGGGCTGACAACCTCTACGTGTGTCTGGCGGCCCTGGCTGGCTTCGGCCTGTTCCGCGGCGTCTACGACTCGAACCTGTTTGCCGCACCGTTCGATCTGGTCGCGCCGCGGTTCCGCTCGTCGCTGGTGGGCGTGATGCTCTCGTTCGCGTTTATCGTCGGCGCTAGTGCCCCGGTGCTTCTTGGCTGGGGGCAGGGATACTTGGGGATGAGCAACGCGATCGCCCTGCTGGGCGCGGTGTATGTGATCGGCGGGGTGAGCGTGTTGGTGGCCCTCTACGCCACCTTTGCCCGGGACTATCACGTGGAACCCACGACGGAATAGAGGAGAGATCATGGGGATTCCCGCAGGAAAGATCGCACTGGTGACCGGCGCCAGCCGGGGCATCGGCGCGGCGATCGCCCTCGAACTGGCCCGCGCCGGGGTCGACGTGGCGATCAACTATTGCCGCAGCGAAGCCAAGGCCCGCGAGGTACTCGACGCGGTGGAGAAACTGGGCTGCCGCGCGATGCTCGTCCAGGCCGACGTGGCCCAAAAGGCCGAGATCGACCGGATGTTCGACGCCGTCGAAGCGGCCTGGGGCAAGGTTGACATCCTGGTGAACAATGCCGGGATCGAAGAACGCTGGCCGACCCGCGAGTGCCGCGAGGCGAACTACGACGCGATCATGGACACGAACGTCAAGGGGACCTTCTTCTGCTCCCAGCGGGCGCTGGAAGGGATGAAAGAAAAGGGCTGGGGCCGGCTGATCAACATCTCCTCGGTTCACGAGCTCAAAGCGACCAACTTCTGCAGTGTCTACGGGATCAGCAAGGGCGCCTTGCAGCTGTTGATGCGAGAGCTGGCGCTGGAGTACAGTCGGTTTGGGATCACCGTGAACAACGTGGCCCCCGGCGCGATCCGCACCGACATCAACCGCAAAGTCCTCTCCGACCCGGCCTATGAGGCGAAGGTGACGGGCCGGATTCCCGTCGGGTTTATCGGCGTGCCCGAGGACGTGGCCCACCTGGTCGCCTTTGTCGCCTCGGAAGAGGCCCGGTACATCACCGGCACGACGCTGTTCATCGACGGCGGATTGAGCCTCTAAAGTAGCAGGCACGCTCCGCCGTGCCGTTCGCTTTTGGAGAGCGGACGGCAGGCGAGCGGACGTACCTCAGACGAAAGAGCGAACGGGAGACGAAAAGCGAACGGCATGCGGAGCGTGCCTGCAGCCTTACGAATCGTGAAGCGATTGACCAAACCACGCAGTCCAAGGAGTTCAACATGATTTGCCGCACTCTGCTGAAGAGCCTGACGCTCGGCGCCCTGTTCACGGTCGCCGGATTGACGATCCTGCCCCAGTCCGCCCCGGCCGCGGCTCCCGACGCGTACCGCAAGGCGTGGAGCGACGTCTCCAAGCGGATCGACGAGGGGATCGAACGCAACCGCAAGGGCGACGTCGCGATCGAGGTCGTGGGCGAGAACGGCCAGCCGGTCAAGGACGCCACGCTCCAGATCCAGCAGAAGTCGCACGCGTTTCTCTTCGGCTGCAACGCCTTCGTGCTCGGGCAGATGGGCGACAAGAACCAGAAGTATGAAGAGGCGTTCACGCGGCTGTTCAACTTCGCCACGGTGCCGTTCTACTGGGCCGGGACCGAGCCGGTCGAGGGCGAGCTGCGCTATGCCGAGGGAAGCCGCGACATCTGGCGGCGTCCGTCGCCCGAACGGTTCCTGGCGTTTGCCAAGAAGCATGACGTGACGCTCAAAGGGCACCCGCTCCTGTGGCATGCCCACAATCCGCCGTGGCTGCCCAAGGATCCCGAGCAGCTGAAGCGGCTCTATCAGAAGCGGTTCCGGGAGATTGCCGAACGGTTTGGCAAGGAGCTGACGATCTGGGACGTGGTCAACGAATCGCTGGTTTGCCCGAAGAACTATCAGCTCTACAGCCCGGGCAAGGAATACGTGCGCTGGGCGTTCCAGGAAGCGGTGCCGCTCTTCCCGACCGAGAACGTGATGATGATCAACGAGGTGACGGAGTTCAACTATCCGTCGATGTCGCAGCGGTATTTCGACCAGATCAGGGCCCTGGTGGCCGACGGCGCGCAGGTTCGGGGCATTGGCTTCCAGTACCACTACTTCCGCCGCGCGGCCCTCGATAAGTTCCTCGCCGGACCCAACTGCAACCCTGGCAAGATGCTCGACGTGTACGAGCAGTTCGCCGGCTTCAACCTGCCGCTGTATGTCACCGAAATTACCATCCCCTCGGCCGGCGAGGACGGCGAAGAGCTTCAGGCCGAAGTCGTTCGCGATCATTACCGCCTTTGGTTTAGCGCACCGAAGATGGCCGGCATCACCTGGTGGAATCTCGGCGATGGCACTGCGGTCAAGGGCGAGAACGAGGCCCAGGGCGGCCTGATGGACGGCGCCCTGGAGCCCAAGGCTTCCTATCGGGCATTGGACAAGCTGATCAACCACGACTGGAAGACCAACCTCTCGGCCACGACCGACGCCGCGGGCAAGGCCCAGTTCCGCGGGTTCTATGGGAAGTACACGGTGAAGGTCACCACTCGCGGTGTAACCAAGGAGTTCGAGGTCAACCTGACAAAGGCTGGCGAGAGCCACAAGCTGACGTTGGGAAACTCCAAGTAGGAAATATGAAATCGATTTGCGGTCTCGGATTTTCAAGGAGTCTATGATGCATTGCTGCTCCTTCATGCGACGATGGTGGCTGCTGAGCCTCGTTTGGCTCACCGGTTTTGCGTCCTCGGCGTCGGCCGCCGTGCCGGAGGCGTACCAGAAGGCTTGGGACGAGATCAGCCCGCGGATCGAGCAGAATATCGAACGCTGCCGGAAGGGCGACGCGACGATCGAAGTGGTCGGTGCCGACGGCCGGCCGGTCCCGGGGGCTTCGCTGGAGATCCGGCAGAAGACCCATGCGTATCTGTTCGGCTGTAATCTGTTCGCGCTGGGGCAACTCGATACGCCCGAGCTGAACCGCAAGTACGAAGAGGCGTTCGCCAAGCTGTTCAACTTCGCCACGGTGCCGTTCTACTGGCGTGAGCTTGAGCCGCAGCCGGGCAAGCCGCGGTTTGCCGAAGGCTCAAAACGGATCTGGCGGCGCCCGCCGCCCGACCAGTTGGTCAAGTGGTGCAAGGCCCACGGGATCACGTCCAAGGGGCACGCGCTGATGTACGTGAAGACGATGTTCATGCCCGACTGGATCGACCGCACCGATCCGAAGGGGCTCAAAACCCTCGGCGAGAAGCACATGGCCGAGATCGGCGAACGTTACGGGCGCGACATCTCCATCTGGGACGTGGTCAACGAAGAGATTCCCCGGCTTCGACACCCGGACCAGTGGCACGCGGTCCCGGACGACTACCTGGCCTGGTGCTTCGACGTGGCGGGCCGGCTGTATCCCAAAAACGCGAAGCTGCTGATCAACGACGGCACCGACGAAGCGCACGTCCACACGGCCGTGTACGAAAAGATGGTCAAAGAGCTGCTTGAGCGGGGCGTTCGCGTCGAAGGCATCGGCATCCAGTTCCATGCCTACAACCGCGGCGCGATGCTCAGCGGGAAGCTGTTGCCGCCGAGTCAGTTGTATGCCGTGTACGAGCAACTCGGTCGCCTGGGGCTCCCCTTGTACATCACCGAGATCACCATCCCCGGCACCGGCGACGACGGGCCGGTCCAGCAGGCGGCGATCGTGGCCAACCTGTTCCGGCTCTGGTTCAGCACGCCGGCCATGGCGGGCGTCACCTGGTGGAACCTCGGCGATGGGACGGCCTTCCAGAACGAGAACAAAGCCCTGGGCGGCTTGCTCGACAAAGACATGAATCCCAAGCCGGCTTATCAAGCCCTGGACAAGCTGATCAACCGCGACTGGCGAACCAACCTTTCGGCCAAGACCAACGCCCAGGGAAAGGCCCAGTTCCGCGGCTTTTATGGAAAATACACCGTCAAAGTCACCGCCGGCAATGTGACCAAGGAGTTCGAGGTCGACGTGATGAAAGACGGAAAGGGGCTGCAGCAACTGACGTTGAATCCGTGAGGGGGTTCAGGGTTCAGGGTTCAGGGTTCAGGGTTCAGGGTT
>JBDKTH010001371.1:0-3300 GCA_039680305.1 Thermoguttaceae bacterium
ACCTGCTGTTGGTCAACAATCAGGTGGAAATCCTTGCCCTCGATGCGAAGACGGGGAAACCGGCCTGGGGGCACGACGAGGCGAGGATCTACCGCGACCCGTTCGACGAAACGGTCCATGCCAACTACAACCCATCGAACAACCTGGGCGTCCCGCGTTTCACGATGACCGTCAAGGACGGCAAGCTCTTTGCGAAGATGGGCCCCTCGGTGACCAACCGGCCCGCGGATTCGTCGCCGACCGCGGCCGGGGGCTATCTCGTCTGCCTCGACCTGGAAGCCGAGGGCCGCCTGATGTGGCGGATCACGCCGGATGACAAGGGCTGGGCGTTCGAAGGTTCGCCGGTGAGCGATGGAGCCAGTCTTTACGTGGTGATGCGCCGCAGCGATATCCTCCCGCAGGTCCACGTGGCCTGTTTCGACGCCCAGAACGGCACGCTCCGCTGGCGACGGTTGATCTGCGCCGCCGAGACGCCGGCCCGCAGTTCGTTCCACGAGACGACCAGCAACCTGTTGACCCTCAACCGCGACACGCTTTACTGCAACACCAACCTCGGCGCGGTGGCGGCCCTCTCGGTCCACGATGGGCAGGTGAAGTGGGTCAGCCTGTATCCGCGCGACCGCCAGGGCGACCTTTTGCGGCCCGAGGCGCACTGGTGCCGCGACCTCAACCCGTGCCTCTACGACCGCGGCACGCTTCTGGTGGCACCGGCCGATAGCCGGCGGATCCTCGCCTTCGACGCCGCCACGGGCCAGATCCTGTGGCAGACGGGACCGGAGGTGCAGGAGGTGGTGCATCTGTTGGGCGTGGCGGGCAATCAACTGATCGCCAGCGGCCACAAGCTCTTCTGGATCAGCCTGCTGGGCGAGCCGGGCCGGGTCGCGCACGTCTGGCCGGACAGCCCGGAGAAGCTGGGCTACGGCCGGGGCATCCTTGCCGGCACGCAGGTCTACTTTCCCACACGCGACAAAATCTATGTGTTCGACCATGTCACGGCCAAGCCCAAAGGCGAGATTCCCCTGACTCCGCAGGGCCTCACCGGCGGAAATCTCCTGGTGGTCCACGGGCGTCTGGTGATCGCCGGCAACAAGGAATTGGTCGCCCT
Source organism: Thermoguttaceae bacterium (assembly GCA_039680305.1). Classification (GTDB taxonomy): domain Bacteria; phylum Planctomycetota; class Planctomycetia; order Pirellulales; family Thermoguttaceae; genus JBDKTH01. Next base: position 1,106 of record JBDKTH010001371.1, read on the forward strand.
GGGAGCCCAGCCTCCGAAAAAAGAAAAATCCTCCGAGAACAAGCTCGCCGAGCAGCGTTTTGCCTCGACACCTTCTTCTCTCAGCCCTTGAGTTGCCCATGCAGAAATCCTCTCCGCTTCCAGACGACGATGTTCAGGCCGTGCAGAAGCTCAACGAGGCCTACCAGGTGATCACCGAACAATTGGGCCGGGTGATCGTCGGCCAGCGGTCGGTGATCGAAGAGTTGCTGGTGGCGATGTTCGCCCGGGGCCACTGCCTTTTGGTCGGCGTGCCCGGACTGGCCAAGACGCTGATGATCCGCACCCTGGCCGATGCGTTGTCGCTGGAGTTCAGCCGCATCCAGTTCACTCCGGACCTGATGCCCTCGGACATCACCGGCACCGAGGTGATCCAGGAGGACAAGGGGTCCGGCACGCGGGAACTCAGGTTCCTCAACGGCCCGGTGTTCGCCAACGTCATCCTGGCCGACGAGATCAACCGCACGCCCCCGAAGACGCAGGCCGCGTTGCTGGAGGCCATGCAGGAGCACCAGGTCACCGTCGGCGGCAAGCGGCATGTGCTCAGCGAGCCGTTCTTCGTGCTGGCCACCCAGAACCCGATCGAACAGGAGGGGACCTATCCGCTCCCCGAGGCCCAGCTCGATCGCTTCATGTTCAACACGTACGTCGATTATCCCAACGAAGAAGAAGAGCTGCAGATCGTCAAGCAGACCACAACCGACGTTTCGGCCACGATCACGCCGACGCTCGATGCCGAGGAGATCCTCGCCCTGCAGCGGATCGTTCGCCGCGTGCCGGTGGCCGACCATGTGGCCCGCTATGCGCTCCGGCTGGTGCGGCTGACGCGGCCCAACCAGGATGGCGTGCCGCAGTTCATCCACGATTACGTCAGTTGGGGAGCCGGCCCCCGGGCGAGCCAGTACCTGGTGCTCGGGGCCAAGGCCCGGGCCGTGTTGCATGGGCGCTATTACGCCGCGACAGAAGATATCGCCGCCGTGGCCTATCCCGTGTTGCGGCACCGCATCATGACCAACTTCAACGCCGAAGCCGAAGGGATCAAACCCGACGACCTCATCCGCCGACTCCTCGCAACGGCTGGCAATGGCAACGACGAAAGAACGTCCGGTGGAAAACTCCCAGAAGTATTTAGATCCGCAGATCCTCGCTAAGCTCCAGGGGCTTCAGCTCCGGGCGCGGCTGATCGTCGAGGGTTACGTCTCCGGCGTCCACCGGAGTCCCTATCACGGCTTCTCGATCGAGTTTGCCGAACACCGAGAGTACGCGCCGGGCGACGACCTGCGCTATGTCGACTGGAAGGTCTTCGGACGCACCGACAAGTTCTACCTCAAGCAGTACGAGGAAGAGACGAACCTGGTCTGCAACGTCCTCTTGGACGTCAGCCAGAGCATGCAGTACCAGAGCGCCGACGCTCCGATGTCGAAGCTGGAATATGCGCAGTGCGTCGCCGCGGCATTGTCGTACCTGGTCCTCCAGCAGCAGGACAGCGTGGGCCTGGTCACGTTCGACCGCGAGATTCGCGCCCTGGTTCGACCGAGCAGCAATCCCTCGCACCTGAAACAGCTCCTGCACGTGATGCAGGAGACGACGGCGGAGCGCAAGACGGCCACCGGCCCGATCTTCCACGACCTGGCCGAGCGATTCAAAAAACGGGGGATCGTCGTGGTCCTCAGCGACCTGTTCGACGACGTCGACGCGATGATGGCCGGCCTGAAGCACTTCAGGCATCGCCGCCACGAGGTGGTCCTGCTCCACGTGCTCGACCCGGCCGAGTTGGACTTCTCCTTCAAGCAGACCACGCTCTTCCGCGGGCTGGAAGGACTACCCAACGTGCTCGTGGAGCCGCGGGCGTTGCGCAAGGCCTACTTGCGCGAGTTCGACGGCTACGTGCGCCGCCTGAAACGCGGCTGCCGAATGCACCGGATCGACTACGTCCAGATGCGGACCGACCAGCCGCTCGACGTTGCGCTATCGAGTTACCTGGCCTCGCGAATGACGCGGATGAGCGGGTAGGGCAGGGGAGAGGAGCGAGGGGAGAGGTAAACGTGGGAACGATGGAAGCACAACTGCTGGCCTTGGACGTAGTCAGCCCGGCGATGCTGGGGTGGCTGGCGGCGGCGGTCGTTCCATTGTTGATCCACTTGTGGAGCCGGCGGCGCTACCGGGAGATGTCGTGG
>JBDKTH010001348.1:0-2409 GCA_039680305.1 Thermoguttaceae bacterium
GAGCTTGCGAGGCCCGCCAGAGCTGTGGCAGTCCCGTGGCGGGCCTCGCAAGCTCGGCACCGCCCTACATGACTTCCGGGAGAGGGAGTTACCTTGGAGGAACGCGACGATGATCGATCTATTTACCTGCCCTGATCCCTTCCAGCGCCCGGGCCCGGATGAGGCGGGAGGAATCCTCTCCGACGAGGTCATCCACGGGATGTTGAGCGGAGGGAGCGAGGGGATTGGCATGCGGCCCGGCGAGGATCAGAAAGGGTTTCGCCCGCCGGAGACGCTCGGGCTGTTGGAGTGGGGACAGACGTTCTTGCCCAACCATTTTTCCAAACGCCCCTCGCCCATGCACCGCTGGCTGGCCAAGCGCTTGGACCAGATCGCCCAGCGGCGCGGCTCCAAGCTCAACGTGCTCGGGCCGCGGGCCGGGGCCAAGTCGACGCTGGTCACCCTGGCCTACACGCTCCGCGCCGCGCTGGAAAAACGCGAGCCGTATATCTGGATCCTTTCCGACACCAAGCAACAGGCCCACAGCCATTTGGAGAATCTCAAGACGGAGCTGGCCGACAATCCCCGGCTCGCCGCGGCCTACCCCGAGGCCGCCGGGCGCGGCCCGGTCTGGCGCAGCTGGTCGGCCGTGCTGCGCAACGGCGTGGCGATCGAGGCGTTTGGCACCGGCCAGCGGATCCGGGGCCGCCGGCGGCGCGAGCATCGGCCCACGCTCCTGGTGTGCGACGACCTGCAGAACGATTCGCACATCCAGTCGGCCCTCGCACGCGAGCACTCCCGGGTCTGGTTCCATGGCACGCTGCTCAAGGCCGGCATGCCCACGACCAACGTGATCAGCCTGGCCACGGCCCTGCACCGCGAGGCGCTGGCCGTGGAGCTTTCCACCACGCCCGGCTGGCTCTCGCGCACCTTCCGGGCGATCGAGCAGTGGCCGCGCAACCTCTCGCGCTGGGAGGAGTGGGAGACGGTCTACGCCGACGCGGAGAATCCCCAGGCCAAGGACGACGCGCGCCAGTTCTTCGAGGCCCATCGCGCCGAGCTGGAAGACGGGGCCGTCGTCCTGTGGCCCGAGGTGGAAGACCTCTATACGCTGATGTGCATGCGCGCGGAGAGCGGGCGCACGGCCTTCGAGCGGGAGAAGCAGAACGTGCCGCTCAATCCCGACTTGTGCGAGTGGCCCGAGAGCTACTTCGACGAAGGGATCTGGTTCGAGCACTGGCCGCGCGACACGATGCTCAAGATCCTCGCGCTCGATCCGAGCAAAGGGGCCGACGCCCGGCGCGGCGACTACTCGGCCTTCGTGCGGCTGATGATCGACCGGCAAGGGATCCTCTTCGTGGAAGCCGACCTGGCGCGCCGGCCGACGCCGGAAATCATCGCCGCCGGCGTGGAGCACTATCGCCAGTTCCGGCCCGACGCGTTCGCCGTCGAGGCCAACCAGTACCAAGAGCTGCTGGGCGACCAGTTCGAGGCCGAGTTCCAGCGCCAAGGCCTGTTGACCGCGCGCGTGTGGCTCTTGAAGAACCAGGCCAACAAACAAGTCCGGATCCGCCGGCTCAGCACCTACCTGGCCACACGCCGGTTGCGGCTGAAGACCGATTCGCCGTCCACGCGTCTGTTGTTCCACCAGCTCCGCGAGTTCCCCGTGGCCGACCACGACGACGGCCCCGACGCCTTGGAAATGGCGATCCGTCTGGCCGACGACCTGTTGAGCTCGGTCGACGACGGCCTCGGCGACCGGTTGCCCGTGGGGTAGGGCGGTGCCGAGCTTGCGAGGCCCGCCACTCGACTGCCATGGATCTGGCTAATGGGACCAATAACACGAATAAGACCTCCGAGAATTGCGGGACCTAACGAGGTTTGACGAACAAAACCGGCCATCGCTCTGCGAGATACTCCCAGGAAAGTGAGGAACACTAATCTTCACTGATCAACGCTAATTGCCTTTATTAGTGTTGATCAGTGAAGATTAGTGTTCCGTAGTCTCCTGGGGAGTCCTGGACGTCGATTACCGGCCTTGTTCGTCAAAACCCATGAGGTCCCATAAGTCCCATTCCCCTTTTCCCCTTTGACCGCCTCCTCCCTGAGGAGCCGCATCATGCTGACCGAAGCCCAACGCCACGAACTCGTCGCCCTGCTGGCCGCCGGCCATAGCCGCCGCGCTGCGGCACGGCTCGTCGGCTGCGCGCGGAGCACGATCTATCGCGTGGAGGCCCGGGATCCCGAGTTTGCTGAGCGAGTCGCCCGCGCGGAAGGGCCAGGCGAACGCCCCCAGAAAAAACAAGACCCGCGGAAAATCTTTCCCACCCTCCACCAGCCGGCCCACGGGCGCGCGGCCGCCTGGGTTCTGGAACGGCTCACTCCCGAGGACTTTGGCCCCCCGCGCAACGCGTCGAACTTCGACCTCCT
>JBDKTH010000081.1:0-16723 GCA_039680305.1 Thermoguttaceae bacterium
CCAGCGGCTGTTCTTGCGCACTGGCTTTACAAACCTGGCCGGTTACCTGGTTGGCGGGATGACGATGTGGCAAAACGGCGCCTATCCCGTGGAAATGCTGCCTCAAATGAGCGTGCAGGACCTCAAAGCCCACGCCCAGCAATTGCAGATCGTCGACGTGCGCTCCCCGCAGGAATGGTCCGACGGCCACATCCCCGGCGCAACGCACGCCTACCTCGCCCATCTGCGCGAGCACTTGTCGGAACTCGACCCGTGGAAGTCGACCGCCGTCTATTGCGGTAGCGGCTATCGTGCCAGCCTCGCCGCCAGCCTTCTCCAATCTCACGGCTTTGAGCGGGTCCACAACATCCCAGGCAGTTGGCAGGCCTGGACCAACGCCGGCTATCCCGTGGAGCGCGAGGAGCGGGTCAGCGCCTAGCGGCGAAGGACGAAGGACGAAGGACGAAGAAAAAGCGGCCATCTTTGGATTTCGGCCGATGTCCTTCGCGATCCGTTTCGATATCCTCTTCCTTAGTCCTTAGTCCTTAGTCCTTAGTCCTTAGTCCTTAGTCCTTCTCTCTTCGTCCTTTGCGCAAAAAATCGGCCCTCCGAGTCGCAACTGGGAGGGCCTCGCCGTTACCGGCAGTGATCGGTGCTGCGTTAGACCGGGCGCACTTTCTCAGCGCGCGGGCCCTTGGGGCCACGGCCAGTCTCGTACTGAACCGTCTGGCCCACCTGGAGCTCCTCGATCGTGGTGCCTTCGAGGGCAGAATGGTGGAAGAACAGCTCTTCCCGCTCTCCCTTGATGAAACCAAAACCCTTGTCCGTCACCAACTTCTTGATCGTACCCTGCGGCATGTCTGCCACTCCTCAAAACAAAGAAAATCGGAACGATACGAAGGACGGCGTTGCTCGCCACAAATGGTGGGCAACTGCGTCCAAAAAACCACCAGCGGGGAAGAGGAAATCAAACCGCAATCGGCAGACAAGCACCCGAACAGCAGTCAGAAGGAGAAGACCCAAAACGGAATCTCGCGCTCGCATCTATTTCCACCACCCCAATCCGTATGGGAATCATACCATCCGTCCATCCAAAAAGAAACGGCAAACATGTGGGGAATGCTTGCTTTTTTCCCGTTTTTTGAGTGGCAGGCCAGGGGCTCAAAAGAACGGTTGCCTCTGGGAGGAACGGAGGGGGGCTCGTGCTGCTAGCTTTCCACCCGCTGGCAGGTTGCGGACCCCGTTGGGCTGGTAAATGGCACAATCTGACCGTGACATTGCCGGCGCACCTCGCTACAATCGCCGGCCGGTGACCTGGTTCCGGCAGCAACCGTGCTAACGCCGTCCCGCGGCTTGTCTTACGCGGACGACCGTTGGACCGCCGTTGCCGTCCGCCGGGCGTTGCCTTTGGTTCCCTTTGAGAGAATGGCACGGTTGAATCCACGACTGGATATCCAGCAGCCCGAGATCGCCGGGGTTGATCCGCTCGTCCGCTTCCCCGAGAAGCTGGCGCCCGAGGTCTTCTATCCCCTGGCCTATCGGGCGATGTATCTCTCGCGCCGCCTGGAGGAGCGCCTGTTGGAGCTCTACCAGAAAGGCTACGTCAAAGGCACGGTTACGATCAGCATCGGCAACGAAGCGACGACGGTGGGGATGGCCTTCCCCTTCCGCCCAGGCAAGGACATCGTCTCACTCCTCCACCGCGACTTCGGCGCCCACCTCCTCTTGGGCTCCACGCCCTACGCGATGGCCTGCCAGTATCTGGCCAATGTCGATAGTCCCACGCACGCTCGCGAGGGAAACGTCCACCACGGCAACGCCCGGCAACGGCGATTCCCGATGATCAGCCATCTGGGAAAGATGCTTAGCGTGGTGGTCGGCGGCACCTGGGCCGCGCGGCGGCAGGGCGAGGACGTCTTCGGCCTGGCCGTGATTGGCGACGGCGGCAGCAGCACGGGCGAATTCCACGAGGCCTTGAATCTCGCCTCGGTGCAGCACTGCCCCGTGCTGTTTCTCATCGAGAACAACCATTACTCGTTCTCGACGCCCACCGATGCCCAGTACCGCTGCGAGCGGTTGTCAGACCGGGCCGCGGGGTATGGGATTCAGGGAAGGACGATCGACGGCACCGACGTCTGGACCGTCTACAATGCTGTCTGGGATGCGTTGGAAGCGATGCAAGCTGAGCCGGCGCCAAGAATCCTCGAGTGCATGAGCGTCCGCCTGCACGGACACGCCGCCTACGACAAGGCCACCTACGTGAGCCCGGAGGAAGCCGCGGAGAATCGTCTGCGCGATCCGTTGCCGGCGACCCGGCGGACGCTGGCCGAAACGGCGATCCTGACGGAAACCGAGATCGACGCGCTCGAGCAACAGGTCGAGGAAGAGATCCTCACGACGATCACCAGCGCGCTGGACGTGCAGCGGCCGTCCCCGCCGCCACAGTGGAGCGTGATGGCTCCGGCACGCCAGAGCCACGCCAAACCGTACGCCGCCCAACGGGTCAAGAATGGCGACGCGGTCAACCAGGCGCTCGGCTACCTCTTGGAGAATGAACCCCGGGCCTTCTTGGCCGGGCTCGACGTGGGCCGGTACGGCTCGGCGTTCAAGACCTGCAAAGGGCTCTTCGACCGCTTTGGTCCCGACCGGGTCTTGGACATGCCGTTGTGCGAATCGGCGATCGTCGGCTTTGCCCTGGGGGCCTCGCAGACGGGGGCCACGCCGATCCTCGAATTCCAGTTTGCCGATTTTTCCACCGAGGCGACGACCCAGATCGGACTCAACGCGGCCACCTGGTATTTCCGCGCGGGCTGCGAGGCGCCGCTCTTGTTGCGGCTCCCCTGCGGCGGCGGCCTGGGCATGGGGGCGTTTCACTCGGGCGAGTTCGAAGGGCTCTGGTCGCGGTTTGCCGGGCTGAAACTGCTGTATCCTGCCACGGCCCAGGAGACGTTCGAGGCCCTGGTGGCCGGGTTCTATGATCCGAATCCCTGCCTGGTCCTCGAACACAAGCAACTCTACTGGAGCAAGAGCGGCGACATCGAGTTCGACGGCGACCTGGCCGCCGTCTGGCGTCCCCGCCGCTACACGGAAGGCAAGGCCCTGACCCTGGTCTGCTTTGGCGCCATGGTCTACGAGGCTCTGGCGGCCGCCGAGCGCATCGGCCAGGGGATTGAGGTCTGGAATCCGTTCGTCCTGCAGCCCCTGGAGATGACGCCGATCCTGGAATCGGTCGAGAAGACGGGTCGGCTGCTGGTCGTGCAGGAAGCGGGGGATACGCAGGGGCTGGGCGATCGGATCATCGCGATGGTGGCCCGGGCCGGGGTGGTGCTGGAGTGCCCGCCGCGCCTGCTGGCGTCGCCCGACATGCCCGTCCCCTTTGCCCCGGAACTGGAAACCGCCTGTCGGCCGAACAGTCAGGCGATCGTGAAGTGCATCGAGGAGATGCTGCGTGGTATTCCGTGATCGTAGTCACCGTGAGTCCTCATCCTTCAAGCCCCCTCGTCGGTAACCCATGGACCAGAATCCCTTTCGCCTGCCGCTCTTTCTCCCCGCTCAGGGTGCAGCCGAGAGCGAAGCGACGATTATCGAATGGTGCGTCTCCGAGGGGGATTGTTTCCAGAAAGGGCAGGTCCTCGGTCAGATTGACAGCGCCAAGTCGGTCTTCGATTTCGAGGCCCCCTGCGATGGCCGGCTGATTCGCCTCCTGCATCTCGACGGCGAGACGGTGGCCTACGACGAACCGGTGATGGAGATCGAAACGGCCGATCCGCGCATGCGCGACTGGATTCCGCCCGCCACGGCGGTCGAGGCCCGCGTGCGTCCTAAGCCGGTGCCCACGGCCGATTCTCCCTTGGACGATCCGCGGGGGAGCGTGATCCTCGGCCTCGGCGGCTATCTGCCCCGGCAGGTGGTGACGAATCCGGAGTTGATCGAGGCGTTTCCAGAAATCTCCGCGGACTATATTTACCAGGTCACGGGGATCCAGGAGCGTCGTTGGGCCGCCGAGAACGAAAAGCCTTCGGACATGGCCTATGCCGCGGCCCTGGAAGCGATCCGCAAGGCCGGGATCGCCACCAAGGAGATCGATGCGATCATCCTGGCCACCACCACGCCCGACGTGGCCATGCCCTCGACCGCCTGCATCCTCCAGGACCGTTTGAACCTGACGACGATTCCGGCGTTCGATCTGAACGCGGCCTGTTCGGGCTGGCTGTATGCGGTGGCGATGGCCCGGATGATGACCCTTTCGGGAATGGCCCGCAACGTGCTCGCCGTGGGTGTCGACGTCCAGTCCCACTTGCTGGATCGCGCGGACGAGAGCACCTGCTTCCTCTTCGGCGACGGGGCGGGCGCGGCGATCGTCGCCGCCGGAACCGAGGGCCATCGAATTCGCGAAGTGATCCTGGGGGCCGACACGCGGGGCCTGCACATGGCCCGCCGCCAGCATCCCGGCTACCTCCTGCCCAACGGCGAACTGGTCGACTCCCACATCCGTCTGGACGGCCACGCCCTGTTCCGCTTTGCCACGGAGAGCTTTGCGACGCTCATCCAAGACTCGATCGCCAAGAGCGGCTGGACGCCCGAGGAGACCCGCTGGATCGTTCCCCATCAGGCCAATGCCCGGATCCTCAAGGCGGCGGCCCGGCGCAGCCGCGTCCCCTTCGATCGCTTCTATCTGAACATCGAACGCGTGGGGAACACCTCCAGCGCCAGCATTCCCCTGGCCCTGCTGGAAGTCGAAGACCGCCTCCAGGCAGGCGACAAGCTGGTCCTCTGTGCCGTCGGCGCCGGGATCACCACCGCAGCGATCAGTGTCGAGTGGTAGATTGACACGCGGCTTCCCCCGGGTTATGCTGCACAAACGTTTGTGCAAGTCCGAGGGGACCCCGGCCGATGAACACCCAGACCACACTCAAACGGATCGCCGAACAGCTTGGCGTCTCGGTGACCACCGTCTCGCGGGTCCTCAACGGGCAGGCCCGCCAGTATCGGATCAGCAAGAGCACCGAAGAAGCCGTGCGCAAGCTGGCCCGGGAACACCACTTCGTCCCCAACCACCTGGCCCGCGGGCTGCGGTTGAACAAGACGTCGACGATCGGGCTGATCATTCCCGACATCTCCAACCCGTTCTTTGCCGGGATCGCCCGGCAGATCGCCCTTGGGGCTCGCGGTCACGGTTATTCCGTGATCCTTTGCGATAGCCAGGACAACGTGGAGTTGGAGATCCAATCGCTCGAACTGCTGCGCACGCGGAGTGTCGAAGGGCTGGTGCTGTGCCCCGTGGGGTTGTCGGCCGACCACCTCCGTGGATTCGAGCAGGGCGGACTGCCGATCGTGCTGGTCGATCGCTACTTCCCCAACCTGTCGCTGGCCTATGTGGCCTCCGACAATGCGGCCGGTGCCCACGAGGCGACCAACTATCTCCTCCAGTGTGGCCACCGCCGCATCGCCTGCCTGCAGGGCCTGCGAGGCACGACGCCGAACGAGGATCGGCTTCGCGGCTATCGCGAAGCGCTGGCCGCCGCTCACCTGCCGGTCGATGAGACCCTGATCGTCGGCGACAGTTTCAGCGAGCAGAACGGCTACATCGAGACCAAGCTGCTTGTGCGGGCTTCCAAGGGATTTACCGCCATTCTGGCCCTCAGCAACCTGATTTCCCTCGGAGCGCTCCGCGCGCTGGCCGAGGAGAAGATCCGGGTTCCGGACGACGTCTCGATCATCTCCTTCGACGATCAACCCTACTCGGCCTACCTGGCCACGCCCATGACCACCGTCGCCCAGCGCCACCACGAGATGGGCGACGTGGCCGTCAAACTCCTGTTCGACCGCATCCGCACGCCGCAGCCGGCCACAAGCGGCGGCATCCTCCTGCCGACAAGCCTGATCCATCGCCAATCCGTGGGCAAACCCAAGCCGTTGAACTGAAAGGCCTCCCTATGTTCGTTGTCGAAAGCTACGGGATTGCAGTCGTCCTGTGCCTGGTCACGATGGTCTGCTGGGGCTCGTGGGCCAACGCCCAGAAACTCGTCGGCGCCAAATGGCGGTTCGAGCTGTTCTATTGGGACTATGTGCTCGGCATGCTCCTGGCGGCCCTGGTTTTCGCCGCCACGCTGGGCAGCTTTGGCCATGCGGGACGCAGCTTTTTGGCCGACCTCGGCCAAGCCACGCCGGTCAATCTCGGCTGGGCGATCCTCGGCGGCGTGGTCTTCAATGCGGCCAACATCCTTTTGGTGGCGGCCATCGATCTGGCGGGCATGGCGGTCGCTTTTCCCGTGGGGATCGGCTTGGCCCTGGTCCTCGGTGTGCTCGTCGCCTACTGGGCGGCCCCAGCCGGGAACCCGATGCTGCTGGCCCTGGGCGTGGCCCTGATCGCCGTCGCCATCGTGCTCGATGCGCTCGCCTACCGGGCGATCTCCGGCCAGCAAAAGCGCAGCGGGGCCAAGGGACTGATCCTGGCCATCCTCTGCGGGATCCTCATGGCCAGCTTCTACTCCTTCGTCGCCACGGCAATGTCGAAGGATTTCGTGCAACTCGAAGCCGGAAAACTCAGCCCGTACACGGCGTTTGTGCTGTTCGCCCTGGGCGTGGCCGCGAGCAACCTGGTCTTCAACACGGCCATCATGGTCAAACCGTTCCGCGGCGAACCGGTCCCCCTGTCGGCCTATTTCCGCGGCACGGCCAACGATCATCTCTGGGGCGTCGTCGGCGGCGCCGTCTGGGCCGTGGGGATGATGCTGAGTATCGTCGCCGCTGGCAAGGCCGGCTTCCCCATTTCCTACGGCCTCGGCCAAGGCGCCACCATGGTCGCCGCCTTCTGGGGCGTCTTCGTCTGGAAAGAATTCCGCGACGCTCCCACGGGGACGGGAAGGTTGATTGGCTTGATGTTTGCCGGGTACATCATGGGGTTGGCTTTGGTGGTTATTGCACGGGTGGTGTAGAAGAGAGCAGTCAGCAGTCAGCAATCAGGGGGCAGCAATTGGGCGATCGTCAGCTGATGGCTGAATGCTGATGGCTGATAGCTGACCGCCTATTACGATTATCCTCGGGAGACACTCATGAACGTTCCTCGCATCGTCGTCGTTGGCAGCGTCAACACCGACATGGTGGTCAAGTCGGCTCGGATCCCGGCCCCGGGGGAGACGGTGACCGGTGGGCAGTTCGTGATGGCGGCCGGAGGAAAAGGGGCCAATCAGGCCGTGGCCGCGGCGCGGTTGGGCGCCGAGGTCACGCTGGTGGCCAAGGTGGGCCAGGATATGTTCGGCGATCAGGCCATCGACAACTACCAGCGAGAAGGGATTCGGACCGATTGCATCCTTCGCGACCCGCAACATGCCACCGGCGTGGCCTTGATCCTGGTCGATGATCGCGGCGAGAACCTGATCTCCGTGGCTTCCGGGGCCAATCACGCCCTGACGCTTGAGGAGGTGGCCAAGGCGGCCGACCGGATCCGCGCGGCAGACGCCCTGATGCTCCAGTTGGAGATTCCCATGGAAGCGGTCTGCCAGGCGGCTCAACTGGCGGCCGAGGCTGGGGTGCCGGTGATCCTCGATCCGGCCCCGGCGGCCCCGCTCCCCGATGGACTGCTGCGGAACGTGACCTATCTGACGCCGAACGAATCGGAGGCCGAAGGCCTGACCGGGATTCGCGTGACCGACGAGGCCTCGGCCGAGCGTGCCGCCCGGCAGCTTCTGGCCGCCGGGGCACGCAACGTGATCGTTACGCTAGGGGCCAAAGGCGCGTTGCTGGTCACGTCCGAGCGGAGCCTGTTGGTTCCGAGTCAGCCGATCCAGGCGGTCGACACCACGGCGGCCGGCGACGCCTTCAACGGCGGCTTGGCTTGGGCCCTCGGCCGCGACCTGAAGCTGGACGAAGCCATCCACTGGGCCTGCCTCACCGGCGGCCTCTCCGCCACGCAGCTTGGCGCTCAGCCCTCGCTGCCGACCCGGGAGGCGCTGGAACGCTTTGCGGCGAGGTGATATAACACGGGCTTTCTCCGGGACCACTGGTAGGGAGAGACGACGATGCCGCGTGTAGTCAATCTGGTTCTCGTGTTGTTTGCCCTCCTGAGCGCTCTGTGGGCCACTGATGCGATCGCCCAGGAGCCCATCGCGCCGGAAGTGGCGAGGCTCTTCACGATCGTTGAAAACGGTGGCTTTGAGGATGGCGAAACGCTGCCCGCCTGGTGGCATCGTCATCCGCCGAAGGACGAGGGCGGCAGCCGGTTGCTCCGCGACACGAACGTCGCGCACTCGGGCAAGGCCAGCGGCCTGATCGTCACGGCGTTGTCCGAGCCCGGCGGCGCCACACCGAATACGCAGTGGAACCGCTACGGCATCAAGGTCGAGGGAGGTTCCACGCTGATCCTCTCCGGCCATGTGAAGGCGTCGGCGGCGCAGTCGCCTCGCGTCGGCTGCCACTTCTATGCCGAAGACCGCCGCCACCTCGGTTTCCAGGGCGTGCCACTGCCGAAGCATGACGGAGAATGGACATATCTCCGCGAGACGGTGGCGATTCCCCACGAGGCGCGAACGATGGGGTTCGTCCTTTACAGCGGCGGGCCGGGACAGCTTTGGTACGATGACGTGGCGGTGCTGGCGACGCCAAGCACCTCGGCTGCGCGAGGGACCCCCAAGCTTGACGGAAGACTCGACGATCCCTGTTGGGCACCCGGCCGGGCGATCTCGCAATTCGTGGTCCACACGGGAACGAAGCTGCCTTGCGAGAAGACGCGGGCGTGGGGCGTCTATGACGATGCTGCCCTGTACGTGGCGTTTCACTGCCCTCATCCACAGGGAGCGGTGCTGCGCGCTGCGGCCGAGCGACACGATGCCGACACGTGGCTCGACGACAGCGTCGAGGTCTTTCTCGACCCGGCCCACGATCATCGTGGGTACTTCCAGTTCTGCGTGAATTGCCGTGGTCAGATCCGGGATTCACGCGGCACCGATCCGCAATGGGAGTCCCTTGCCGAGGCGGCCGTCCAGCGCTCGCCGGAGGCCTGGAACGTGGAAATCAAGATCCCCTACGATCGCCTGGACATCGGTCTGAACGTCGGCACGACGTGGGGGATCAACCTGGTCCGAAACGACCGCGTCAACGGGGAGACCGTAACTTGGTCGCTGGGCGGGTTTCACGACGCGCGCCGCTTCGGCAATGTGAACCTCACGCCGAACCTGTGGCGGTGCCGCCGCGATGGTGTTGCCCAAGAACTCGCGAGCCGCCAGGAGCAGATCGACCGGTTGCGGCGCGAAATGCACGAGGCGGGAATGGATGCCGCGGCCGTGGCCCAGCCCGATCGCTTGTTGGCCAGGGCCGAAGAGCGCATCAACGGTCTCGGCCAACGGATCGACAGCCTGTCCCGGGAGGATGAGCAGGTGCTGAAGGAGTTGAGAGGGACGCTGGCTGATCTGGCCAAGGTCGTCCCTGAAGCTCGCAGCCTGGCCACGCAGTTCATGTTCATGACGCCCGAGGATGCGCCGGACGGTTTCCGGTTGTCCATCGCGCACTCGCTTCAAAAGGTTCCGCGGACCGGGCCTTGGGACGGAGGAGTGCTCACCCGGCGCGTTCAACTTGAGGCCGCCCGCGATGAGACGGAGTCGTTCCAGTTAGTGCTCATGCCGGCCGGCGGAAAGCTCAGCGGCGTGAGCGTCGAAGCCACCGGGCTCAAGGGCCCCGGGGGCGAGATTCCCGTCCAGTGGCATCGCGTCGACTATGTCGAGACGATCGAGCCTCGCTACCCCACGCAGTACGTGGGCTGGTGGCCGGATCCGCTGTTGCCGCCCGGGCCGTTCGACGTCGCCCTCCAAGAAAGGCAGCCGCTCTGGTTCAGCGTGAGCGTGCCGCCCGAGGCCAGGCCGGGCACCTACCGCGGCCGCGTGACGATCCGGCACGGTCGGCAGAGCCTTGCGGTTCCAGTCGAACTGCGAGTGCGCAACTTCCGCCTGCCGCGGCCGGGCACGCTGGCCACGGCCTTTGGCAACTACGCCCCGGTCCTCTCCGAGAACTACTACGGTCGAGGCGATTATCGCCGGAAAATGCGTCTGGAGGATTACGCTCGCTGGTGTGAGTTCATGGGCCACTACCGGCTGGGCCCGAAGAACGCGGGCGCCGAGTACGCGGTGGTGGCTCGCGACGGAAACGCGTGGCGCGCCGACTTGTCGGCGCTCAAGGCGACAGTCGGCGACTTGACGCCGAAATACTATGCGCCCTATTCGGTTGCCGTTCATCGCCTGCCCAGTGCCCCACACCCGTTCCGGGCCGACTACCGCCCGGACACGTCCGATTGGGCCCGGCAGACCGCGGCCATCGCCCAAGAGTGGCAGCGACTGGGGCTGCCGCGGCAAGCGTTCATCTATGGGGTCGACGAGCCGGCCCCCGGTCATTATCCGCTCCTCGCCGAGGCCTACCGCAAACTCCGCCAGTTGGTGCCCGACTATCCCATCATGCAGACGGTCAATCATCAGGAACCGGCGGAACTGGCCGGTCTGGTGGGGATCTGGTGTCCGCTGGCCAATCGGCTCGACGCAGAATTCTACGCGAAGCGTCGGGATGCCGGCGATACGCTCTGGACGTACGTCTGTTGTGGGCCCACGCACCCGTACGCCAATTTCTTCGTCGATCGTCCGGCCACCGAGCATCGCGTGCTCTTCTGGCAAACGTGGCAGCACGAGGCGAAGGGGTTCCTTTACTGGTGCCTCTGTTATTGGCAGGGGCTGCCCCTGCCGGGCACGGGCAAGCCCTGTTGGCCCGACGTGCCGATCCGCTTCAAGGATCTCGGCACCGCCCGATCGTTCAAGGTCAACGGCGACGGCGTCCTGTTGTACCCCGGCCCGAACATGACGCCCTATCCGTCCATTCGGCTTGAGGTGATTCGCGACGGGATCGAGGATTACGAGTACTTATCCCTCTTGAAGCGTCTCTTGTGTGAGGTCAAGGCCCTGCCAGCTTCGAAGCGGCCGCAGCCGGAGTTGTTGGCCAAAGCGGAAGACCTTTCCAAAGTGCCGACATACATCTCCCGTTCCATGGCCGAGTATACCCAGAATCCCGACCACCTCTTCGACCGCCGAACGGCGATCGGCAACATGATCGAGGAACTTGTAGGCCGGGTCGAGCAGGCCAAGTAGAACACGGATGAATCCAGAGTGTCCGTTGACGAGGGAGACAGGCCCAGCACGACAGGAAACCGGGCGAGCCCCACCAGACTTGGCTAGCCCGCTCAATCCATCCTACGACTCCCGAGAACCCGTTCGTCTCAGCCGTGAAACACCGAAGAGAAGAGATCGCCGCAGAGGTGATGGAACGCCTGAGTATTCAACTGCCGGGCGCTGCCGTGTCTCTTCGAGGCAGCCTGGCCAGCGGCAACGTGGATGAGTATTCCGACATCGATATTGGCGTCGAGGACACAACAAGGACCGATCAGGTCGCAGCCGCGTCGGTCATTCAGTGCATGCATGATTCTTGCGACGTCGTGTTCTACGATTGGGCAAAGAGTCTTCTCCCAAACGAGTGCGTAATCACCTTCTTTCTGGGCAATCTGCCTTTGCACTGGAACATCGACATTGAAATCACGGTCCCGCGCAGCAACCGGCTCTTGTCTTCGGAAGCAATCACCTACAAGCAGCCGGACCATCTTCTGAAACTCTGGGTGATCGTTGGCAAGCATTTGGTCCGCAACTCCATCGGTCACAGAGAGGAGATCGATGGTCTTTGCCGCAAGATCCTGGGCGCAGATGTGACTTCCAAGAGCAGTGTGCAGAAGATGCGGTGTCTGCTGGAATCATTGCGTTCTCAGGCAGAAACCGCCTATCCAGCCTTTCTGGACAAATGCGAAGCGTTCATGAAGAGAATCGAACCATAGGGCGAGAGTGAATAAGGGCCGTTTTGCTTCGCGAGACGGGAGCGGCCGCTCTCTGCCCTTCGATCCGTTTGGCTACGAGCCTATCGGGCTGGAGCACTCCAGACGACCGCACCCATGTGGTAGTGGGCATATTCGGGAGCGTTCCTCGAGTAGTAGGCGGTCACGATTTTCCCGTCCGCCCGCTGGACGCTGCTTGGGTAGCCGCAGTCTGAATTCAGGCTCCGCGCCAACCGAAGCGGTGGCCCCCACGAGCGGCCCTCGTCGGCGCTAAGTTTGGCGCAGACGCCCTGCTCCCCCTTGACCCTCACGCCGTACGAGAGAAGCAGGCGACGGTCGTCGAGTCGCAGCAGGTGGCCGTTCAACTCGTCTCGATTGGTGACTCGCTGGGGGCCCTGCCAGGTGAGCCCGTCGTCGTCGGAGCGGAACAGTTCGACCGCGTCGATGCGGGCAGCGGCCAGCCATCGTTTGCCGCCCAGCGGCAAAAGGTCCGTCTCGTTGTGCTTTGGGCCGATGATGGCCATGGGGTTCCAGGTTCCGCCGTCATCGTCACTGCGGAAGCACCAGGAGTGCCCTCCCTGGTAACACGATGCGCGGAGCGAACCGTCCTCAGCGGCCCAGATGTCCCCGAACGGAATGTACTCGCCCCCGCCGTCTCGAGGCGCTGGAAATCCAGTCCGCTTCTCCCACGTGCGCCCGCCATCGGCGGAGCGGCAGATCCAGCTGCGCAAGACGGCGTCGCGAAAGGGAGCCTGCTTGGGACGCTGCGGTTGTTGTTCGTTCGTCCACCCGGAACACAGCACCAGCAGATCCTTGTTCTTGGCCAGCCCCGCGGCGACATTCATGCGCACGGTGTTCGGTTCATGCCTGGCCGCCGTGCCGCGTTTCTCCCACTTCAGGCCGTCCGTGCTGGCCCAGCAGTCCACGTCCCCCTCCTGCTTTCCGTGACTCGGTTGATTGTGGAGGATTGCGGCGATCGACCCGTCTGGCAATCGGGTGAGATTCGGCCACGCACAGACCTGTTCGACGGCGACCACTCGCGTCAGCCCGGCAGGTTCAACCTCGTTGTACGGTTTCTGTGCCACGAGGGCACTGGGCAACACAACCACGACGATCGCAGCGGCACAGGCGGCTCGAATCATGATCGCATCCTCTTGGCGAACCGGGATTTCCCATCTGGGTTCCGCTCGGATACGCTCCGAGCAGCAACTGCCTTTCGAAGATAACCGAGCGACTCGCGACCTTCCAGTCGGCACGCCGATTCCCCGTCTCTTTACGATCCATCCCTGGCGGGGGCTGTCCTGCCGGCGGCCTTTCGGCCACGCCGCCTGACGCCCGGCCCTCGCTGCCTGCCCGAGGGCGTTGGGGCGTATTCGGAGAACTGCCGCGGAGCAAGGAGGACGCCCTGACCGCAGACGGTTGGCTCCGAGGCCGCAATCTCGTTGACGCCGACGAGGATTCCGCGTATGGTGGTGGGTGGGTGACTGACTCGAAATTGGAGGGTGCGTTCCAGGGTTCTTCGATACTCGGCGACTGACCTCGTTCTCTGCTTCTTACCGTCTTTTCTGGTGGAGGGGTCTATGATGCGTCGCAATCGCGGGTTTACGTTGGTGGAACTGCTGGTGGTAATCGCGATCATCGGCATCTTGATCGCCCTGCTGCTGCCCGCCGTGCAAGCGGCGCGTGAGGCGGCGCGGCGGTCCCAATGCACGAACAACCTGAAGCAGATCGGGTTGGCGATGCACAACTACGAAGACACATTCAAGTGTTTTCCTCGCTACTACTACCCGGTCCTGCCCGACGCCGGCTGGTATGGTCACAGCGGGTTCACGATGATCCTGCCCTATGTCGAACAGGGGCCGATCTATAAGCAGGTCGACTGGAAGAGCTACTACTACGCGGGCAGCAATTCGACGTTGCGCAAGGCGAAGATCGCCGCGTTCTTGTGCCCGTCCGACAAGGAGTATCCGTCCGACGAGGCTGGCTGCAACTATGGGGTATGCGCCGGATCGTCGATCACCTTTTACTTCTACAACACCACCTCGCTGGCCGACGCCAACGGTATGTTTCGCCGGACCTGCTACTACGACCACAGCTTTCGTGCTGAGGTCCGGTTTGCCGATATCACGGACGGGTCGTCGAATACGATTATGGCCTCCGAACACCTGAAGGGCGACAACAGCCAATCGAGCGTCTCCGACTCGGATATTCGTGCCACCGGCGGTCTTTCCGGAACGCTCCGCTTCCCCACGCAGGCCGATCTGGAGGGGTTCGCCGCCACGTGCGAAGCCACGGATCCTACGTCAATGGCGTCCCTGAGCCAGTGCGGACGCGACTGGGCCGGTCCCTATCCAGGCGAGACCGTCTTCAACACCGTCGCCCCGCCGAACTGGAAACACCCGACTTGCTCTTCCGGCAACGGGTTCGGGCTGTGCGCCGACCGTAACGGCATCTATCCCGCGCGAAGCCGGCATCCGGGAGGCGTTGTGACGGCGATGGGCGATGCCTCGGTTCGCTTCATCTCCGACACGATTGATCTTCGCAACTACCAGAACCTTGGCTCCCGCGACGACGGCCAGGTGGTCAAGGAGTTTTAGGCAGCCTTTTCGTGATTCTGGGGGGAGTCTCCGCGGCCCGCTTTCGTGCTCCCAGGATCTGGCATGGTTATTGGGAACGGCATCTTGAGCGAAAGGAGCCCACAGTGATGGGATGGCGAGGACTAGCGTTGGCGGTGTGTGTGGCGGCCGTGCTGGGGTGCAGCAAGGGCGGTGAGGTCAAGCAAACACCTGCCGCCCTGGTGCAGCAGACCAAGGCCTACCTGGAAGACCTAGCCGCGAGGGGGCAACTCGATAGTGGCATGATAAGCCTCCAAGGCAATCTGGAGTCGCTCAAGGCGACCGATCCGGCGAAAGCCGAGGAGTTGCTCAAGGACTACAACGAACTGAACACGCTGCGTGATTCCAGCAAGATCAAGGCTAAGGCCAAGGCAATGGCCGGGAAACTGTAGTCGGTGGGGGCTGACTCGACTTTTCGCTCGGGCTCACCGAACAGACTGCTGACGCCTGCTGACAGGCCAACGGTGCATCTACGGCCGTGGACGTTCTCAGAGGGGCCTTCGCCCACGCTTCGTCGGCAGAGCGGCCGATGCGACCTCAACGGGAGTTGTTCTGGGGATACGTATTCCGGGGGAACTATACTCAATTACCGAGTAATTGGTGTTGTGTCTCCGGACAACGGCGGCCCCGCGGCGGCTCCGACCGTGAACGCCCAATGCGAGTCGGCCACGCGATCCTCCGGATTGGTTCCGTCTGTCGAAGGCATGACTTGGATTCTGCCGGACGGGCCCTAACTACTTGCCAGCCAATCCCCACCCTACGGCTACCAGCTCTTTTCGAAACCAGAACGGCCACTCTCGAACCCTGGGTGATTGGCTTGGTCACGAGCCTATCGGGCGGGAGCACTCCAAACGACCGTACCCATGTGGTAGTCGGCATACTCGGGGGCGTTCTTCGAGTAGTAGGCGGTCACGGTCCTCCCGTCCGCCTTCCTCGCTTCCAACACCAACGCGACCAATCCGATCGTAACCCAACCAGACAACTCAGCAGTAACCATTCACCTCAAGACCCAGATGCTGACGCCTTCCAAGCCAACGCAGCAGGACTCATCGAAGCCAACGGTATTACTCTCAGCCGCGTTGTTTCCTGGGATAGGCCAGCAGGCTGACCAGGGCGGCGGCCAACATGGCCAGCGTGCCGGGTTCGGGCACCGCTGAGGTGAAAGTCGCGCTGTAGGGTGTGGTGACGCCGTCGACCGCGGTTGTCACTGTGAGGTCTTTGATCATCCGACCGGCCTGGCCATAGGCGCGTTCCGCGGCCAGACCGATATCGGTGTTGGTGCCATCGCCATTCATGCTGCCCACGGTGTCGCCATAGAAAAACACAATGCCGCACCGATTGAGCAGAGACGCATCCAGCATGGCAATCTCGTTGGGAAAGCCAGGCGTCACGTCGGCGTCGTAGAATCCGGTGACCGTCCAATCGCGGAGATCGTGCCAATACGGCCGGTTCGTAGAGGTTCCATCAGAATTCGTCGAGCATTCAGGGGGAGTGCCAACAATACTGCCGACCTTTCCCCAGGTATTGTCGGACAAAGTCGTGCAGTCCAACGTCCAATGCATCCAGCCGGGTTCCCCGCTGACGGGATTCGTCGTCCACGCGGTACCGCCTGTGGTCACTTGCCAATTGACATAATTGCCATTGCCGTCCGTGAGCCGGATGCCGAAGTTTGGCGCACTGGGTATCAACCACCCGGTTGTGGGGTCGATGCCTGTATAGTAATCAAAATCCAACTTGAGGTTGCCAACAGCACAACCGTAGCCGACGTCCGTGACGGCGTATGTCTTCATGCCGTCGCGGTTGGCGCCGTTGTAAGTCATTGGCGAGCCGTCGGGGTTGGTCCAGTAGTAGTCGGTATCCGGTTGGGGGTGGAAATAGACTTGGCTGCCGCTGTCTTCTACGTCATAAGCGTGTGAGCCCAAGACCGTGCCCACATAGAATCTCGCCGTACCCGCGTTCCCTACGGTGCACCATCCAAACACCGCAATCGCCGTCAGCACACAAGCCGCCACTGTCGTTGTACGTTTCACGGATGCAACTTCCCCCTGCCCACAAGGTGACCAAAACAACTCGCAAATCCACGGTGCTGTTGACACATCGGCTGGCGGCTCATCGAGAGCCGCGCCGGAAGCAAACGTCAATCAGCTCGCGCACATTCGCGCATGTGGAACCCCAGGGTTCACAGGGACACAGTCAGCAGTGTTCAACCAGCCAGTACACAACCCATTTTCTCCACTGGTGCTCAAATTGCCTACTTTGCCCATAGTAACGAGCC
>JBDKTH010001113.1:0-5346 GCA_039680305.1 Thermoguttaceae bacterium
TCGAGGATCTCGAAATGGAAGTGCCGCCGCTGAAGAACGTCAACGCCGGCCAGTTGATCGCCTACATCGATCGGTCGTGGGACTACCGCGACGAGATTCGCGAGCGGATCCGGCGGCTCCTGCCGGAGATTCAAGCCCGGGCTCGCCAAACGAACGAGTTGGCCGTGCGGCTGTTGACAGAGCGCGCACGCTGGCCCGTCGCGCAGGAGCGGTAACGAATGCCTCCCTTGCAGCGACCCGCCCAGTTGCGCGAGATCACCCTGCCGTCGCGCACCGCCGCGGTGGCGGCCCGCGCCGACGTGCTGGTCGTCGGCGGGGGCCCGGCGGGCCTGGGAGCCGCCTTAGGTGCGGCGTCGGCGGGGGCCCGCGTGATCCTCGCCGAACGGTACGGCTTCTTCGGCGGCAACGCCACGGCCGCGTTGGTCATGCCCTGGATGTCGTCCTTCACCCAGCACCCCGCGGCCCGAACGCACAGCGAGGCTCCGCTGTTTCCCACGGACCACGGGCCAGGGGAGGCCGTCATTGGCGGCGTGCACGCGTTGTTCTTGGAACGCCTGATCCGAGCCGGCGGGGCGATTGCTCCATCGGTCGACACCGGCTACGTCGTCCCCTTCGATCCAGAGGTGTTCAAACGAGTCGCCCTCGATCTGCTCGACGAGGCTGGCGTGCAGTTTCTATTACACGCCCTGGCCACCGACGTCCTCGGCAACGGCCGGGTGCAGGGAGTCGTTTTTGCGACCAAGTCGGGGCCGGTCGTGATCGAGGCGGAAACGGTGGTCGACTGCACGGGCGACGGCGACGTGGCCGCCCAAGCCGGCGCCCCGTACGAGATCGGTCGTGACACCGACGGCCTGGTCCAGCCGATGACGCTCATGTTCCGGATGGTCCAGTTCCAGCGGGCGGCGTTTGAGGCCTATGCTCAGGCTCATCCCGATCAGTGGCACGGCGTGCACGGCCTCTGGGACCTGGTTCAACAGGCCACGGCCGCCGGCGAACTCCAACTCCCGCGGGAAGACATTCTCCTGTTCGGCACGCCCCACGACGAGGAAGTGGCCGTCAACAGCACCCGGGTGACGCGAGTCCTCGGCGTCGACGTCTGGGACCTGACCTATGCCGAGTGGGAGAGCCGCCGGCAGATGCGCCAGATCGCCGCCTTTTTGCAGAAGTACGTGCCCGGCTTCGAAGACGCTTACCTGGTGCAGAGCGGCGTGAACGTCGGCGTGCGAGAAACCCGGCGAATCCTTGGCGAGTATGTGCTGACCGCCGACGACTTGCTCCAGGCCAAGAAGTTCGACGATGGGATCGCCCGCGGCGCTTATCCCATCGACATCCACAGCCCGACCGGCAAGGGGACCATTCTCAAGCGACTTCCGCCGGGCGAGGCGTACGATCTGCCGTTGCGCTGCCTGCTGCCGCAAGGGGTCGAACAGTTGCTCGTGGCCGGCCGCTGCATTTCCGGCACGCACGAGGCCCTGTCCTCCTACCGCGTCTCGCCGATCTGCATGGCCACCGGCCAGGCCGCCGGCGTCTGTGCCGCCTTGGCCGCCCGATTGGGCACGCCACCCCGCACGGTGCCCGTGGCCCAGGTCCAGGCCGAACTCAGACGGCAAGGGGCCAACCTCGGCGATCAAGAAAAGTAGCAGCCACGCTCCGCCGTGCCGCTGGCTTACCGTCAATGCGGCGTATCGCTCAGCCAGTGCGAAAGGACGATCAAGAGGGCGGGAGACTCTGATTGCGGTTCCATCGCCGCCCCTTTCTCGGCCCCCATTCCCAAGCCCGGCGTGGTACGGCACACGCGGCGTCGACGCCTTGCGGTTCCGGTTATTTATTCGCGTTCTTCATGGCGTCCCTTACTGCCTCCGCTCCTTTTTGCATGGCCGCGTCCGCTTCCTGCTGCTTCTGCTTCTGCACTTCGGGCGACGGCGTATCCCCACCACAACCAGGCAGGAAGGAGAACGTCGGCAGCAGCACGACAAACAGCAACAGTATTCGTCTCATCACCTACTCCTTTGCAACACGAGACTCGCCAACGATTCAAGCCAAGAATCGAGATTCGCTAAGAAGGGACGATTTCACATCCACATGGGGTTCAGGCCGCATCCACGGTGCGGCGTACCACGCGGGAAACGCCCCCTGCTTATTATTGAGCGACGACCATCCCGTCGTCCCGCACCGCCTGCAGGGTCATCGCTTCCAGGTCGATGGTATCGCTCATAAATTGAACGGACCCGTCCACTTTGAGGACCATGACGCCGCCCGGGTGGGCCGAGGTGAGGGGAGGGTTGGCCGGGGAGGCGTCGACCCAACCGGTCCAGTCCCTGACGCCCGGCTGGCCCAAGACCTTCGCATTCGGGCCATAGCGCAGGGTGACGTTGTTGATGTGCGGGTAACCGTCCCTCCAGCCGGAATAGCCCCCCATTTGCCATCCCCAATTCCGGCCAGGCCGACGGTCATCCTTATTGCCGGCGGCATCAAAGACGTAATGGCTCATCTCACCTACCAGCAGCGTGTTGGACGTGCCGTCGGTGCAATCCCTCATGTTCTTGCCCAGGATTTGCGGTCCCACCTGATCGTTCGGCGCGCTGGCGGCACCGTAGTTGGGCACCATGCCGCGGCCGGAGGAGATCCCCCAATCGCCGTCATTGTTGTGCCCCATCCCGGCTGTGTCCCGGAACCGGCCATTCGGCATCGGTCCGTACTGCATGGGGGCGGCCCCCGCGATGCCCATGTAGCAGCTCGCAGGATTGTTCCATGGACCTGTCTTAGTGAGCACGGAAGACGGGCAGATCAGCATCGGAATCCTCGCGTCCCGCCACACGGCCGAGTTCGAGTCATACCCCGAGCTAATGGTCTGGCCGGTCGCGGGGGTTGTGCCTGGGTTTTTTCCCCACTGGAGCTTGTTGTACATGGCCGACT
Organism: Thermoguttaceae bacterium; assembly: GCA_039680305.1. Taxonomy (GTDB): domain Bacteria; phylum Planctomycetota; class Planctomycetia; order Pirellulales; family Thermoguttaceae; genus JBDKTH01. The sequence goes on from JBDKTH010001113.1 coordinate 2,917, forward strand.
GTTCCATGTAGGGGAGAAGACGGACCCACTGCGAATGCCCCCACTTTTCTCCGCTATAGGGAGTGGACCACCACGCGGTGCCGGCGCCGCCGTTGGGGAATGCATTAAAGGCGTCGTGGTGGTTCTGGAATGCCAGCCCCTGCTGCTTCATGTTATTGGAGCACTGGGAACGACGTGCCGCCTCGCGAGCTGCCTGAACCGCAGGCAACAACAAGGCAATCAAAATACCAATGATGGCGATGACCACCAAAAGCTCGACCAGCGTGAAGCCGGCTCTGACACATGCTTGCCTTTTCATCAGGCACCCCGGGAATGTGAGAATGAGAGAAACGAAAGGTAAGAAATAAATCACCCTGGCTACAAGCCAAGCGGCAACTTGCGGAAAAGGAAAAGTCGATCTTGCAGGGGCTCAAGCCCCCTCAGTACATCCAAACTCAATGTGGACGAGTTAAGGGGGGCGGGAGTCTTCGATCGCGAAAAGCGAAGGCGCCCGACCTCTTTGATTCTTCCTTATTCTTCCAAGACGGTGTGCTTCCCCAACCCACACCCGTTTCCCGGCCACCTCAGGCAGAGGCCTGTTGGCTCCAGGCATTCACCCATGCGGAAACGGGTTCCAGGGAGGTATCGGTCTCCCCAGAGGAGCTCCCATGTATATTTTGCCACGCCTCGGCGGGATCTTGCTACGCAACTTTGCGACATTTTTGCCGAATTATGCGACACCCCCGGCGGGTGACAAGCGATCGCCGACCACGATCCACGGAGAAGGGGAACGGATTGAAGCCCGTTGGGTGTGACAAGCGAACCAGCCCCCCAAGGAGATCCCAAAGGTGCCGGGAGCCGTTCTTCGGTCACGAGGGCTCCTCAGTCTGGGCGGAGAAAAGGGGCCAGGTCCCGCCCTTATTCCCAAGACTTCCTGGCCAAGGACGCCAAAGCCATCAACGAAGCGCCCTACGGTGAATCAAGGAGCCACCCGCCATTGACCCGTCGAAACTTGAAAGTCTTGTCAATCTTATCGACGGCTGGCGGCGATTCTCCGGGGGTTGGTACGATAGTTCTTTTCGCGCGGCCTGTGGCCGTGTCGTCATGGACAGTCAAGTCTTCCAAATCCCCAAGGGGCGAAACCGCAGTCTTGACGAAAAGGTCAGTTGCTGCCTCGTAGAATCCTGCCTTATCCTTGACGTGTGCGGCTACGGCATCACGTATCAAGTCTCGATCCGGCGGAGGAGGTCTGAACGTCGGATCGTTTTCCCGCCCCTCGACCAGCTTGGCGATGTCAATGCCGTGTTTTTCCCTGTACTTCTTTTGAAATTCGTCATTGGCTGCGGCACCGTCAACATATTTCTTGACGATCGCACGCGATTCTTCGGAACTGGACATGGTACAAGAGAAGAACACCTCGAAGACTGTTTCCTTCTGCGCCTCGGGCGTCAAACAGGCGAAACACTTTCGCCAGTCTCGCTTCCCCCCGGCTTCCCGATAGGCGTTGAAAACCGCTGTGGGCGATTGGTAGCGAATGGGGGCGGTGTCGCCTCCTGAGCTTGCGCACGACGCTGTTAACAGGAAGAGCGGAACGAACAACGCTAGGAAACCTGCTGTAGAGTCAGCACACATGGCGTTGTCTTCGTAGGATGACGGAAGAAATATCGGTACCGTCCGATTAACGATTCTGAAATCCGGACGAGAAAAGGGGGGCGGGGGCGAGAATCTCTGTTCTTGACATTCTCCTTCCTTTTTCCCTTCGACGTCGCCTAGTCGAGCGTCTTGATTTTCAAATTGCGGAAGTAGACCGGCGTGCCGTGGTGTTTGCCCTGCAAGCCGATGTGCCCCTTGGTGGGCAGTTGGGCATACGGCGTGCTGAGCCACGTCGGAATCGGACTGCCGTCGGGATTGGTCTTGGCCGAGGTCCACCTGGTCATGTCCATTTCCGTGACCTGTTCGCCATTCAGAAGCACATCGATCATCGGGCCCTTGCAGGTGATCGTCATCCGGTTCCACTCGCCGGGCTTCTTGACCGCCGACTTCTTCGGTGCCAAGTGACCGAAGATGGCCGCACACTGCCACGTGCCCGGGGACTTGGCCCGCTTCTTCGCGTAGTCGTCGGCGATCTGGATCTCAACGGAGTGGGGAATCCAGTTCTTCAGGTCGCTGGCGTAAACAATCACGCCGCTGTTGGTTCCGTCGGCCGTCTTGAACTCCAGATCGACGACGAAGTTCTCATACTCCTTGGCCGTCCAAAGGCACTGGTCTTCCGAGGCCGTGAGCACGCCGTCGGTCACCGACCAAACGCCCTCCGGACGCACCGTATCCGACAGGTCGGGGGCGAACAGGTTCTGCCAGGTGCGGCTATCAGGATGGGCTTTGGGCCCAACGGCTTCGTCCGCCGAAACCAGGCTCGCCCAGCTACAGACCAGCGTCAGGAACACCAACATC
>JBDKTH010000739.1:0-5169 GCA_039680305.1 Thermoguttaceae bacterium
TTGCCCTTGCCGGCCGGGATGATGTTGGTGGGCCGATAGAGTTCCGCCCCGGTCTCTTCCAACACCACGTCGTCGATCCAGAGCGTGCCGGTCGAGGTGAACCAGATCTGCAACCGGCTCTTGTCGGCACAGTCGCGTTTGGCCTGGAAGAGGAACTCGTAGCGGGTCCATTGCGGCGTGGGAATGAACGTGCTTTCCAGGCCGCAGTTGGTCCAGACCGAGGTGTCCGACAGCGCAACGGCGACCGTCTCCGCCTCGATCTGCTCGCCCCGGGCCCAGGAGGTGATGTGATAGTTCTTGCCCCGTTTGATCGGCACGCCCATCTGGCAGAGCATCGCGTGGGCCGCCGGGTTGCCGGCCGCGAAGCGAGTGCAGGCCAGCTTGGCACAGCGGCGGCCGACGCGTCCCGCGTCGAGCGTGAGCGTTTGGGTCACGAGCTTCGCGTCGCCGGAGGTTCGCCACTCGGCGGGCGAGCCCTTGGCCTGCTCTTCGAAACTGGGGTTCTTGACCAGATTGTCGCCGCTCAATGCCGCAGGGGTGAGAAACCCAACCAAGAGGAAGGCGAGGAGCAGTCGCATGGGATAACCCTCAAAGGATCGTGAGTGTTTGCTGCAACTCCCTCTCCTTCCGGGAGAGGGCTGGGGTGAGGGGAACTGTCGGTAGTCGTGTCCAGGGCGATTCCCTCACCGTCTTTCAAAGGCAGAGGGAATCGGGATCGTAGCGTCTTGAACGACTCGCTAAACGTGCTTACTCCAAAAGCGAACGGCACGGCGGAGTGTGCCTGCTACTTTGCCGGACGATAAAGCTCGGGACGACGCTGGCTGAGGATGACTGACCGGAGATCGCCCTTGGCCACCGGGTGCTTGCCGGCCTGATAGGGATCGGGATACGGGCCCGCTTTTCGTACATCCTCCGGCCACTCATAGTACTTGGGCCGGTTGTCGAGTTGGAGCGTGACGATGATCGGCTCGTTGTTCGTGTGGAACTGCGAGGCACCGAGGACCATGCCCCAGGGATCCATCATGTATGCCCGATGGTCGCTCTGACCGGCCGGACTGGCGGCCCGCAACAGGAAGTAGCCATCGTCCACCGTGCGGTGGGCGTCGCGCAGGCGCGTGTGCCCGGTAAACGGGCCGGCATCCTGGGTGTGGTGGAGCATCAGGTCAACCTGGTAAAGGGCGGCCACGCGGTCGATCTCCGGGGAATAGACGTCGGCGCAGATCTTCGTGCAGATCCGGCCGAAGTCGAGGTCAAAGATCCCCACCTTCTGCCCTTCCTCATAGTACTTCGACGTCTTCGCCGTGGTCTGGTTGATCTTCGTATAGCGGCCAATCTCGCGGCCGGTGCGGTCGAAGAGGATCGACTCGTTGAAGCCGCGTTCCAGCTCGCCGCCGATGACGATATACATCCGGTTCCGCTTGGCCGCCTCGGCGAGCTGCGCCAGCCACTTGCGGTTGCGGTCCTTGTACTTTACGACGTCGGCGTCGGACTGATACCAGACGTACTCCCAAAGACAAGCGATGTCGCAGCCTTGCCGGCCGCAGGAGTCGAGCTTTTCCACGAGGCGGGCGAAGTCGGTGTCGCACTCGATCACCGCCGCACGGATAACCCGCTTGGTCCCAGACTTCTTGGGGAACGGCGTGGGTAGATCGCGCAAGGGTGCGGTGATCAGGGCGTACTTGCCTCCGGTCGGATAGCCGCCATTGACGACGTGGCCCGCGAGCCGCTCGGCCGGGATCGAGGCCACGGCCACCCCGCCGGCATGTCCGCTATCGGCCAAGGTCTGGCCATCCGGATCCACGACCTGGGCTCGGCCCAAGGGCCAGGTGCCGGTCCAGGAGAAGGCGTCTTCGTAGCCGCCATAGCCTTTTTTGTCGGCGTACTGAGCGACGGCGTAATAGAGTCCATGGTCGACGGCCCTGCCTTGAACGGCCAGGGTGGTTGTATGCTCATCGCGGGTCGGCGGCGGCGAGGTCGACCAAACTACCAGCCGGGCCCCGCGACGCCGCAACACGCCGTCGATTTCGGGGAAGTAGTGATCCGTGCCGATCTTCAACCCTACGGGGCCGAAATCGGTCATGAACACCGGCAGGTCGTCGCCCAGGGCGAAGCCGGTCTCGTAGGGCATGCGGTGACTCTTGCGATACTTGCCGAGGATCTTGCCCGAGCGGTCGCAGAGGAAGGAGGTCCGATAGGTCTTGTCGCCCTCGCGTTCGGCGAGGTTCCCCACCACGTACATCTTGTATTGGGCCGCCTTGGCGGCGATGCGATCGGACGTCGGACCGGGGATCCGCTCGGCGGGCTGGTCCACGCAGCGTTCCGGCAGGCAGGCCAGGTCGGCGCCGGTCAGGCCGGCTTCGTCGAGCGCTTCGAGCACCTTGTCCAGGGTGCGGTAACCCTGGTCCCAGACGAGCGAGATCGGCGCGATCCGGATCTTCTTCGTTCGCCGGCGCAGCGACTCGTCCGCTACCGCCTGGGCCACACCGGATGGCCCTTCCAGGGCAAGCTCGTCGATGGTAATCTCCGCGTTGGCCCCCTTGGTACCGCCGATGGCGAAGATCACGTCGCTGATCCACGCTCCTTCGGCCGTGCGTCCGCCGTCTTCGCACCACTTCTTCAGCGCCTCGTAGGCCTTGGGCAGCGTGATCGTCTGCCACTGGGCAGACGGCTGCACGCCGGGCCCATGGTAGATGAACCCGTAGGGCCAGAGGGCGACCTTCATCGACACCGGCACGTTGGTCTTCACCTGGAACGAGATCGACTCCACTTGCGGCACCAGCGGCACCCGGTTGACGAGCGGATAGGTCCAGTAGGAGAGATTGTTATGCACCTCGGCGGGAAACTGCACGCGCAGCCGGAGCCCGCCCGAACGGTGGAGCCCGGCCACCGGCTCGGTGGCGTTCGTCGCAACGTTCGCCGCCCGGTCGCCCCAGCTGTGCGACAAAAGCCCCTGACGCGGCGATCCCTCGAACGATTCGCGAACAATGTCATCGGCCAGGGCAGTAGAGTGGAGAAGCGAGAGAGCAACAATGGCTCGAAGTAAGGGCATAGGGAAATCCGACCTTCACGGCAACTGGTGCACTTCCACCTCATCGTACCACAAGACATCCTCAGGCGAAGTCTGGCCAGAGGCTCCGAGCAGGAGGGTCAGGCGGCCAACGCCCTCGGGGATCTCGACGACGCCGAACAGTTCGTTCCACTCGCCCTGCGGCTTGTCGACGAAAATGAGCTTGTCGAGCACTTCTTGGGTCCAGGTGCCGGCGGAAGTCTGCCATCGCACGCGAAGGTGGCCGTCGCCTCGGCCTTGAACCTTCTGCACGGCCCGCACGGCATACCGTTGGCCGGGCTTGACCGGGTACGACTGGATGAAGCAACCGCCTGCGACCCCGGCCGCACGTGCTGCGCCTTTGCCATGGGCGCCGGTCTCACGGTCCCAGGTGAACGAGCCTTTCGACTTCTCCTCTTGCCAAGTGCTCCAGCCAGCCGGGGCGCGGCCTTCGCGCCACTGGACGTCCGTGCCTTCGAACGTCTTGGCCGTCTCGACGCTGAAGTCGCCGTTGCGTGCCAGGTTGACCAGTTTCCCGGCCTTTTGGAGTTCGGCGATCTCCGTGCGGCCGAAATCCTCCGGATCGCGGGCGAAACGCAAGGCCCGGTCGCTGCCCGGGATGGCCTCGGGCCAGTACTCCTTGCGCACGCCGCCGTTGGGCGTCGGCCACCAGCGGAACTTCTCACCGTAGATCCAAACGTACTCATCCGCGACGCGCAGGGCGGTGGCCGTGTTGGCCCGGAGGCGGTCGACGCGGGAGCCGCCCAGGCCGTCGATATACCAGGGCGACTCTTTGGGGTTCCAGTAGGCGTCGAGGTACATGCCAAAGCTCACCTGCACCTGGCCACGGTACTTGCCCCGGTTCTCGGGCGAGACAAGCTCCTGGCAGCAGCCCTTCATCCCCAGGCCCGCTTCGAGGTACTGCGCCACGCTGTTGAAGTGATAGGCCGACTCGCAGCCGTCAACGATTCGCACGGTCGGCGGGGCCGCGTCGAGCCAGCCGTCCAGCATCGCCGGCAGCAGTCCGTAGCCGTGCGAGGCAAGGGCCAAGCGAGGATCGGGCCGACCGGTCGCCTGCATACAGATGCTGTTGAGAAAATAGCAGAAGAGCGTGGCGTCGGGATACTCTTGCGCAACGGCCTGCATCACCTCGCGTCCGCGCTGGCGGGCCTTGGCATAGTACTCGGCGAAGGTGTGCTTGTCGCGATCAGGCTGGGCGTTGTAGCTGTACTGGGCGAACGGCTTCGTGTACGGCTCGGGGTCGAAGAGGATGCCCTTGAATCCCGACTGCTTGGCGATCCAGGCGCCGATCCGCCAGTGCTCGACGATGTTCTTCCATCCCTCGTCGTCGAACCAGTCGACATTGCCCGGGTTGGCCCCGAGGGTAACGAAGTTGTCGGTGAATCGCTGGAACTTGCCGGCCTTCAACTGGTCGACGACCGGCTGGAACCACTCCTGCTCCCACTTCTGATTGCTGAACGTGGCGCGGATCCCGCACGGCTTGCCGTCCGGCTTCTTGCCTGTGACCTCGATCACCACGCCATCGAACGGTTGCTTCTCCATCTCAGCGAGGTTTTCCAGCAGCCGTTGGCTGTCGGGCTTGTCCCAGCCGGTGGCAATGAGCTTCTTGCGCTGCCGCATATCCTGGGCATCAGCCGGGGAAGCAATCCCCACGGCGCAGATGGCGAAGACGACAAATAGATGGATCAGCATTCGCATCGTTCAACTCTCCGAACTGGTTTTGCCGTTTAGCCCGGTCGCTTGCGACCGGAGAATCCGATTTCCGTGCCGGGCACACGGTTCATTCCTCGCATCACCCCAACTTGGCCACAAGCTCTTCCACGAACTGGCGGGCTTTCTTGGCCTCCTCCAACAGGGCCTTGGGCTCGCCCGGATTGAGGCACTCGACGACCAGCGGGCCGGAGGTGAAGCCGCCTTGACGCAAGCGCTTCATCAGCGGCAGCCATTGGACCTGGCCCGTACCAGGCGTGACACTCACGGCCTTCGGATGCTTGTAGTCCTTGATGCACATTCCGGCCACCAGGCCGTCGACCGTAGCGGCGTCCTGGATCGGGTCGAGTTCGCCGTTGGAGTAGAAGAAGATATTGCCCGGATCGTACCAG
>JBDKTH010000533.1:0-4217 GCA_039680305.1 Thermoguttaceae bacterium
GTGGGTCGGCAGGCTTTCTTCTTTGCGGGGCCCAGGGACATGCCGGCTCGTCGCAGCGTAGGGAGCCACTGGCGTGCCGCCAGTGCTCTTTGAATTGAACCGGGCTTGCACGTCGCCCCTCCCGAAAGCCTCATCGCTCGGGGAAGCCCCAAGCAGATCCCGGCTACAAGCTCGGCTCGGTTGATGGTGTCGGGCGCAGCCGGTGCTTGATCAAGTTGCCTGGCATGGTGAAACACTGGCAAAATGCCAGTGGCACCCGGCATGCCACCCACCGTGAACTGGCGATGCACGACACGGCTCGTCTGGAAAGCCATCAGTGGCTCACTTCCCTCTCTTGACCGCGGCGTGGGGCTTGGTAAGGTTTCTTGGTTGCCGTTGCGTGGCGAACGATTCGCCGTCGTTGTTTTTCTGTCAGCCTGTCCGGTTCTGCCCATGTCGCCTGTCCTGCTGCCAATTGACGCCGTTTTGCCCGACGTGGTGGCGGCGGTGCGCGGGGCAGGGGCGGTAGTCCTGCGGGCCCCCACGGGGGCGGGAAAGACGACCCGCGTGCCGCCGGCCGTGTTGGACGCCGGGCTGGCAGGGCAGGGGACAGTGCTCGTCCTGCAGCCGCGGCGGCTGGCCGCCCGGGCGTGTGCGCGGCGAATGGCTTTCGAACGCGGCGGGCGCCTGGGCGATGAGGTCGGCTATCAGGTGCGGTTCGACCGCTGCGCGGGGCCTCGCACGCGGATCCAAGTGGTCACCGAGGGGATTCTGCTGCGCATGCTCCAGGACGACCCGTTCCTGGAGTCGGTGGCCGTGGTCGTCTTCGACGAGTTTCACGAGCGAAGCCTGAACAGCGACCTGGCCCTGGCCATGGTCCGTCGGGTGCAGGAGACCGTGCGGCCGGAGTTGAAATTGGTCGTCATGTCGGCCACGCTCGCCCCGGAACCGATCGCCGGTTACCTGGGCGGCTGTCCGGTCGTCGAGAGCGAGGGCCGGCTGCATCCGGTCGAGATCGCCTATCTGGAAGACCTCGAAAACCGGTCGATTGCCGAGCGGGCCGCCGAGGGCGTGACGAAGATCCTCGACCGCACGGCGGGCGACGTGTTGGTCTTCCTGCCCGGCGTCGGCGAGATTCGCCAAACCGCGCGGCGTCTGGAATCGCTGGCCGCCTCGCGAAACCTGGCCGTGATGCCGCTCTACGGCGATCTGCCGGCCGAGAAGCAGGACGAGGTCCTCGGGCCGATCAACCGCCGCAAGGTGGTGTTGGCAACGAATGTGGCGGAGACGTCGATCACGATCGAAGGAATCACCGGCGTCGTCGATACGGGCGTCGCCCGATCGCTGGTCTTCGACCCGCACGTGGGCATGGACCGGTTGCAATTGGTGCGGATCTCCCAGGCGTCGGCCGACCAGCGAGCCGGGCGCGCTGGACGCACGCAGCCAGGCGTGTGTCTGCGGCTCTGGCCCGAACGCACGCATCGCCATCGCCCGTCGCATGACGAGCCGGAAATTCGCCGCCTCGATCTGGCCGGCCCCGTGCTCCAGTTGCGCTGCTGGGGCGAGAAGGATCTTGAGGCGTTCCCCTGGTTTGAGCCACCTTCGGACGCTGCCGTGGAGCAGGCCGAAGCCTTGCTGCGGCGGCTCGATGCGATCGACGGCGCGGGAAACGTCACGCGACTTGGCCAGGCGATCGCCAGACTGCCGGTCAGCCCGCGATTGGGACGCATGCTCGTCGAAGGGCACCGGTTGGGCCAGCCAGAGGCCGTCGCCTTGGCCGCGGCCCTGCTTTCCGAGCGAGACCCTTTTTCGGCGGGGAACGGCGAGTTGCCACGCCGTCCGGTCCGCGCGTCGTCGGAGTCGGACGTGCTCGACCGGGTCACTGCCTTGGAAACGCTCGAACAGTCGGGCCGAGTTGATTCGCCGGTGGGGCAGATCAATCGATCGGCCGCGCGATTCGTGCTGCACGTGCGCGACCAACTGTTGCGCGAGATGCGTCAGACTTGCGGTCGATCGCCCTCCGGCGACACGACGGCCGACGAAGCCGTGTGCCGGGCGCTCTTGGCAGCGTTTCCCGACCGTCTGGCCCGACGCACCAGCCCGGGCAGCCGGTTCGGGCGAATGGTCGGCGGACGTGGGGTGCGGCAGGCCGCCTCTAGCGCAGTCCACTCGGCGACGTTGTTCCTCGCCGTCGAGGTCGATCGGGGCACCTCGGAGGCGTTGGTCTGGAAGGCGTCGGCCGTCGAACGCGACTGGCTCCCGGCGGAGCATCTCTCGCTTCGCACCGAAGTCGAATTCGATCCGCAGGCGCGCCGGGTGATCGCCCGCCGACGCGTCTATTGGGAAGACCTGCTGTTGGAAGAGACGCCCGAGACGCTTCCCGACAGCCAGCAAGTGGCTCGAATCCTGGCCGACGCAGCGGCCGAGTCGTTCGATGAGGTTTTTCCCTGGGACGATCCGACGACCGCCGACTATGTCAATCGCGTTCGCTGCCTGGCCCAGTGGATGCCAGACCTGGAGCTGCCCGCGTTGGACGAGCAAAGCTTGCGTGCAATTCTGCCAACGGTTGCTCAGGGCTGCCGATCGTTTGATGAGTTACGCAAGGCCCCGTGGGCCGATTACATTCGTGGGCTGCTCGCGCCCGAACAGGTGCAGGCGATTGAACGCCAGGCTCCGGAGCGGATCCAAGTGCCCAGCGGCAGCCGGATCAAGTTGCACTACGAGTTGGGCAAGGCCCCGGTCCTGGCCGTGCGGATCCAGGAGATCTTCGGTCTGCGGGAGACTCCCCGGGTGGCGAGCGGACGTGTTCCCGTGCTCCTGCACCTGCTGGCTCCGAACATGCGCCCACAGCAGGTGACCGACGATCTGGCCAGCTTCTGGAAGACGACCTATCACCAGGTGCGCAAAGACCTGCGCCGTCGTTATCCCAAACACGCCTGGCCAGAAGACCCCTATCAGGCCACGGCCGAGCGCCGGCCCGGTCGCAAGGGCTGATCGGCTCCGCCCTACTTCTTGTGGGCCCCGCCGGCGCCGCTGGTACTGGCCTGCTCTTTGGTCGGGTCCTTTGTGGTCACACGTCCCGCACCTCCACGGCTCCTCGGCCCCCCAACCGGCCCTATGGCTACGGCAAAGCCGACCGAAGTGGAGCAATCTTCCTCTCCGGCCCCTGCAAAACTGGGAAGACCCTAGGGACAGTGTCGGTTATACCCCTCCAGACAAGAAACCCTATCGAGGGCATGCGATAGTCCGAATAGTACAGATGATCGGGGCATACTGTTTGTCGGGAAGGAAGCAATCATGCGGACGATGCGACGAGAATCGGGAACAATGAATATAGGGCAGTCGCATGGCACCAGTCGCATCCAGGAGGGACGTCGGACCCACCGCGGCCTTCTGCGCCTTGCGGCAGGGGCGGTTCTCTTGGCGATGTTGTCGGGCTGCACGAGCTGGGGCGATTACGTGCGGAACGGCTTCAAGGTCGGCCCCAACTATGGGCGACCTGCAGCGCCGGTCGCCGAGCAATGGATCGACGCCTCGGATCCGGCGGTCAGCAGCGGGCCAGCCAACGACGCCGCCTGGTGGCAGGCGTTCCACGACCCGATCCTCGACTCACTGGTTCATGCCGCCTACCAGCAGAACCTCCCCTTGCGCGTCGCCGGGCTGCGAGTCCTCGAAGCCCGCGCCCAACGGGGGATTGCCGTGGGCGGACTCTTCCCGCAATCGCAGCAGGCATTTGGCGACTATACGCGAACCGGCCTGAGCCAGAATGGTGTACAAGCGGCAACGCCCAGCAAGTTCTTCAGCAAATGGGATACGGGCGCCAGCCTCGCTTGGGAGCTGGATTTCTGGGGCCGATTCCGCCGGGCGATCGAAGCGGCCGATGCCAATCTCGATGCCTCGGTCGAGGACTACGACGACGTGCTCGTCTTGCTGTTGTCCGACGTAGCGCAGCAGTATATCGATCTTCGCACGGCGGAACAGCGGCTGGAATATGCCCAGAAGAACGTCCAGATTCAGCGTGACAGCTTGAACCTCGCCGATCTGAAGTTCAAGAACGGCGTGACCACGAAGCTGGACGTGACCCAGGGCCAATCGACCCTGTCGCAGACGGAGGCGAACATTCCCCCTCTGGAAATCGCGCGACGACAGGCCGCCAATCAGCTCTGCATCCTGCTGGGGATTCCTCCACGGGATCTCAACGATATCCTCAACGGTCGGCACACGATTCCCAAGGCGTC
>JBDKTH010000274.1:0-2939 GCA_039680305.1 Thermoguttaceae bacterium
CGGCGACGGAGGACAACGCTTCTTCCACCCTGTTCTGCGATTCTGTACGCAGGAGGGAATCGCTGTGACCACCATCTCAGGCTGGGGGTCGTGGCGTCGTCCCTGGGCCGCAGGAACGTGCGTCGTGATACGCTACAACCCCGCAAATCCGCGACGGGCCGAGATTTCCTGCTTTGCCAACTTGTGGTGTCTGCCGCTGACCTTCGGTGGAGTGGCTGTTGGCTTGGGACTTGTCTGGTGGTGGTACGTGCTGTAATCGTGAGCAGTCCGCGAGACTTGGGGGCAGAGCGACGGAGGCATAGGAAGGGTTGGCCCGTTGGGCCGAAAGGGGATTGAGAATGGAGGAATGGATCATCTCGGGGCGGCGGCCCGATTGCCAGGGCGGCGTCCTTTGCTGGAAGATCGCCTGGGCCTTCGGCCCGCGTGTGGTTCGGCCTGCGTGCCTGGTTTGCCCCGAACGCCATCCGATCTTTCGGCCGGCGGGTGGTCCGGTGGCGGCCCGTGGGGGTTTTGTCGGCCTTGCATCTCTGGCGTGCCTCGAAGTGTGCGCCCCGAAGGGGCCTCCGTTCGCCCAACTCTCTCCGCGTTGTCTTCACCGAACTCGGAATTCACAGGTCGAGGGAATCAAGAATGTCGCCTTTTGAACTCGTTGCCCTGATTGCGATTAACCTCCTCGCGGCGGCATCCGCCGTTGGCCGAACCGCGGATTTCCCGAAAATCGCAAGCGTGACGGGAATGGGATCAGCACAGTCACCGTCGGTCGCGGCCGCCTCGGGCAGCCGTTGTCGAGTAGCCACGTTGGTTCACGAGTTCGCACTTCCCAAACGGAACCTTCGTGAATGGGTCCTTCAACGAAGAATTCGAGTTGGCACGGTAGACCTCGGGATGATCAAAGCCCAAGTTATCATCGACGAAGACGAGGAGAAGGAGCTTCTGGGAATCCAGCCGTAGTTTCGGCAACGGTTTCCCGGCATGCCCCACCGCATCCATCGGATCTCCTTCCTTGGCGTCTTTGCGGCTTGGCGAGAACCCTTTTTGCTTTGGCCAGGCCGGTCAGGCAAGAAGACTCTCGCCAAGCCGCAAAGACGCCAAGGAAGGAGATCGGGAGGCTCGCAGCGTATCGTCGAGAATTACGCGTGCCGATCGAGGTTTTCGTGGTGGCCCCCGCCCGCGTTGTCGAGTCACCCGAGAGTGAGTAGAATCGGGTTAGGCCGATGGCCACGTGAGGTCAAGTATTCCGTGCGATTCACGTTGCGACAATCCCTGGTGTTCATCACCTGCTTCCAAGCCTGGTTTGGCGCACTGGCGAGTGGTCATTACCTGCTTGGGAGCTACGGTGTTTTGACCTTCGGCCTGTTCCATGGCATTGCCCTGATCCTGCTGTTTCGGCTGGTGATACGTTGGCACGCGTGTTCCGTCATGGAACGCGTCATGTTCATGGTCGCAATCACTGCATCCGTGTCCGCGGCGATCTACCTATCGATGGTCGCCTATCGGACCGGCTTTTATCTGGACTGTTTGGTTCGTTGAAGAAGGGCGGCAGAGAACCTCGACGCTTGTAGCGGCGTTTCCGAAAGAGCGGTACGATAGCTGGCAGGGCAAACGTGAAACGGGTGACAAGTGCGGCGAGCGCTACGTTTCCTGATGGCCCCGTGGGAAACCGAGACTTGCATGAGTGAGAAGCCTCCGGATACCAATGCTCCGACGGCCCCCGTCCAGGGTCAGCAACGAGACTGGAACGTGCGCTGCTTTGTCCGTTGCGTACTCTACGCGCATGTTCTCGGAACCGTTTTCAGCGGCCTGTTTTCGTACCTGGACCAGCAACGATGGTACGTTCTGCCCGCGATCGTTTTCAGCCCGGCGTTTTTGAGCCTCTTTGTCTGTCCGTTGCTCATCCTGGCAGCGGTGATCTCGTGTCGGCTCGATCGACGAGATGCCGCGGTGGTGTGTGCTGCCGAGGCCTATATCGAGTGTTCCCAAATGCTTGTACTGCTGCCCGCAGTGTCGTGAGCGATCATCCATCGCGGAATTGACAGATCAAGAACGAGAAACGCATGAACGAAAGGAGACGTCGCCTGATGCCGGAACAATTGGAGACACCGATACCCCCTTCGCCGCCTGCCACCACCGAGAGTTTGCAGAAGCGTCGACGGCGGCTCCTCGTCGGATTGGCGGTCCTGAACTGCATTTATCTCATCAACGGCATTCATCAAGTGGCCACTTGGCCGAGTTCGGTCTCCCTCCATCTATCGGCGGAGCAAGTGACGGTACTCCGCGATACGACGGGCAAGACGGAATATGAGGCCCGGGTGCCGTTGAAGGAATTCCCCTACGACATGCAGTTGAGGCAGCAACACCGATATGATCTGTTGTCCTGCTCCCTGTTCAATGTGTTGCTGCTGCTCGCAATCCTGCACTCCTATTGGCAGCAGGCCCGACTGGAGCGAACGCTGATCGACGAACCATCCCCATGAGGGGGAGACTTGGGGTCAGAGCGCCGTTAGATGTTTGGCGGGGGCTTCACGCGTCTCGCTACCGTCTAACGGCGCTCTGACCCCAAGTTCCCCACGGCGGCTGTCAGCATGATGAGGAAGTAGATGAATGTGAACATTGGCGTTCCTGCTTCGATCCCTTTATGGGATGTTCCGCCGCGATTTCAGAAGCTCATCAGGACACGGATAGCGGATTTCGATTTCCTTTCCCGTTGGCAGTTTCGCTCGAATGGTTCCGGTAGCGTACATATCGAATCCGCCGTCCGGTTTGCGTGCATGGACGGCAAGAGCGGTGCCGTCTTGCAGTGTCGCCGATTCCGATCCGTCGGGGTGTTTCGTCACGGACAAATTCCCAACAATCGCGTCGAACTGGCTTTGTGCCATACATATGCCGCCGGGTTTGACAAACGGCCCATCGGCCCCGCCCACAGGTTTTGCCCCAACCAG
>JBDKTH010000502.1:0-4071 GCA_039680305.1 Thermoguttaceae bacterium
GGCGGTGAGTGTGCCGTTGCCGCTGGGATTGGTGTTGGTCCACATCGCCATCCACAGGCCGCTTCCGTCGCTGGCGCGAATGTCGGTCCGCGTGTTGCTCGCCACGACCTTGCCCCAGTCGCCCTGCTCGCCGATGGCCATTGTGTTGCTTGTGCCGTCGGTGATGTCTTGGAAGCCGATCGCACGTCCGCGCAGGAAGACCCCGCCGGCCGACATCGGGCCTTTCGCGGATTGGTTATCGACGCTGGTGTGCGTCAAACCGCCCATGATCAGGACGTATGAGCCCTTGAGCAACTTGCGGCCGGTTGTCGGTTGAACTGTGCAACTCGAGCAATCCACGTAACCGAACGGGTCCAGTGGGCTCGACGGGCAGACGTAGGCGGGGACCGTGACGTTGTGCAGTACGATGTTCGTACCGCTGGAGGGCGACCCGAAGTAGAACCCGTCAGTGCAGAACTTCAACTGGGAGTGGAGGGCACGCTGTTCGAGGTAGGGAAGCATCAGCACGAAGGCCGTCGGACCGTGCCCCATCGCGATGCTGCCCGAGGGGAACTTCTTGAAGCTGTCGGCGTAGTTGTGCAACGCCAAGCCCATCTGCTTGAGGTTGTTGGTGCACTGCGAGCGGCGGGCCGCTTCGCGAGCCGCCTGCACGGCAGGCAGCAACAGGGCGATCAAGATGCCGATGATGGCGATCACCACCAACAGTTCGACGAGCGTAAAGCCGCTCCGTCGCCATGATACGGAAGAAGAACGGTGCATGATAGAACTCGTCTCTCGTGGAATGTTTGCGCCAAAGGATAATAGGATGATTCCGTCGGGGCGCCTATCTGACGGAGGCCTCTCCTGTACTCGGGGACAGCCGGCCGCTTCCGGCTGAAAGCGACCGGCCGTGGTCCGTTTGGCTAGAACTCGCTGAGCGGGTGGCCGTCGTCACGATTGGCCAGGTCGTACAACGTCTGCAGCTGCAGCGATTCGCTGAGGAACCGGACGGAGCCGTCGCAGAGCAGCACATTGCAGCCGCCCGGGTGGGCCGCTTGCAGGGGCGTGTTGCAGTCGCCTGGTGTGGTTCCAGGCACGCCGGGGGCCCCTGTGACGCGTTCTTTGTAGCCGACGGACAACGCGACCGTCGTCATCGCAAAGCAGCGAGCGTCGCCCAAGGTGCTAAGCGTGTTGTTGCCAGTCGGGTTGGTGTTGTTGCTGGCACCCATCCACAGGCCGCTCGGGTCGGCGGCGCGGATGTCCGCTCGCTGGCCCGTCGAGGTAATCTTGCCCCAGTCGCTCTGCTCGCCGATCGCCATCGTGTTGCTCGTGCCATCGGTGATGTCTTGGAAGCCGATCGGACGTCCGCGCAAGAAGGCCCCGCCGGCCGACGTGGGCCCTTTTGCAGCCTGGTTATCGACGCTGCTGTGATTCAGGCCGCCCATGATCAGAACGTACGTGCCTTTCAAGAGCTTGCGCCCCGTGGTTGGCTGAGCATTGCAGCTTTGACAATCCACCGTGCCGAACTGATCCAGCGGACTCGACGGGCAGACATAGCCCCCGATCGTCACGTTGTGCAGGGCGATGTTCACATCGCTGGCCGGCGAGCCAAAGTAGAACGACCCGTTGTTGAACTTCAACTGAGCGTGGAGAGCACGCTGTTCCAGGTAGGGAAGCATCAGCACAAACGCCGTCGGTCCGTGCCCCGGCAGGGAAATACTGCCCGAAGGGAACTTCTTGAAACTGTCGGCGTAGTTGTGCAGCGCCAAGCCCATCTGCTTGAGGTTGTTGGTGCACTGCGAGCGGCGGGCAGCTTCACGGGCGGCCTGGACGGCGGGCAGCAACAGGGCGATCAAGATGCCGATGATGGCGATCACCACCAACAGTTCGACGAGCGTAAAGCCGCCCCGTCGCCACGATGCGGAAGAAGAACGATGCATACTAGAACTCGTTACTCGTGGAATGTTTGCGCCAAAGGATAGTAGGATGACCCCGTCAGGGCGCGGATCTGGCGGTAGCCTTTTGAGCTTTCCAGTTCGGTCGGTTTGTATCGAGACGTGGAGAAGAACGCGATAGGCTAGCAGGCGGGCATGGCCGCAATCAGTGCGGCCACGGTTGGGCAGACTAGCAGGGGCGCCGCCGAAGAGAGCGGCGCGGAATGCAGATCCACGTTTTCTCTGTCCTTTTACCAGCGGACGACCATGTTGGAGCCTCGATCCAAAGTCGTGTCGCTACAGTAAAATTAGTGCTGTCACCCCCCCGTGTCAAACATTTTGGGCGGACGATTTACGGCCGCACCCCGTTGGGGAGGTGTGTTGTACGGGAGCCGTTGGGGCAATTCTCCTGCCGATAGGGATGGCCACACGCCTCTTGGCGACTACAATTCCCAGCCTGCACGGTACTTTCGTGCGAGCCAGGCATTGGCTTCGGGGGCGTTGGTAAACGCCATCTTGTCGCCGTCCCACAGGAGCCGTTTGTCGGTGCGCAAGGCGATGTTGCCCAGTTGGATCGTCTCGGCAAACGGATAGACCTGTTCGAAACTGGCGTCCGACGGCCCGCCGCCTTTGCAGGCCCGGATCCACTGGTCGAGCTCTGCGATGGGGCGAGGGAGCGTTTGGGCTGGCGGGCGGAAGTCACGCATCCGGGCGCTGGGGATCAGCCGGGGATGCGAGCCGTTGAAGTCGGCCAGGATCTTGCCGCTGTCGCCGATCAACAGGAGGCCTTCGGCGGGCATCGCCACGCCGTCGCTCTTGAGTTCGTCAGGCGTGGGCGGACGCATCCCGCCGTCGTACCAGTGCAGCGACACGGCCGGCAGGTCGCCGCGGGCGGGGAATTCCCAGTGGATCGTCGAGGCCTGCGGGTAGGCGGGCGAGTTGACTTCTCTGCTCCACTGGTAGTTGCCGATGCTCCAGAACTGGCTTCGGCTGGCCTCCACGCTCTGCGGCGTGCCCAGCTTCAACATGCGGAAGATCTGGTAGAAACTGTAGTGCCCCATGTCGCCCAACGCGCCGGAGCCGAAATCGTACCAGCCCCGGAAGACCGTGTGGGTATAGGCCGGATGATAGGGGCGATGCGGCACGGGGCCAAGCCACAGATCCCAGTCAAACCCTTCGGGAACCGGCGGCTGTTCGGTCGGCAGGGCGAGCATGCCTTGCGGCCAGAAGGGACGCGACGACCAGTTGTGGACCTCGCGCACCGGCCCGATCGCGCCGCTGGCCAGCCACTCGCAGAGCAGGGGAGTGCTGTGAACATCGGCCGAGCAGAACATGTGCGACGCCACGCCCGTCTCGCGGGCCGTGTCGCGGACCAGGCGGGTTTCGGCCAACACGTTCGACAGCGGCTTGTGGCAGATCACGTGCTTCCCTTTGCGCATCGCCCGCACGGTGACCGCGGCGTGCAGGTGATCGGGCGTCATGACATACACGGCGTCCAGGTCCTGCTGCTTGTCGAGCATCTCCCGGAAGTCGGCGTAGGCCCGACAGGGGCTGCCGGTTCCGGACCGCTGTTGCTTGGCATAGTGGCGGTCGACGATCTCCTTGCCGACCTCGCGGCCGCACAGCCCGCCCCGTGCGGTCTTGGCCCACTGCGGATCGTCGAGGACTTTGCGGATTTTGTTGTTCAGCTCGTGGTGGCTCCACTCGGGATAGTCGTCGCTCTTGCGGTTCGGATCGCAGACGGCCACGATCTGGACGTCGGGCTTGTCCAAGGCGGTCATCAGTTGGCGCAGCCCTTGCGTGCCGCAGCCGACATAGCCGATCCGGACCTTCTCGCTCGGCGCGACGTGTTTTGCGCCTCCCAGAACCTCACGCGGCACGATCGCTGCCGCCGCACTGACTGCTGCCGTGCCCACGAACTGCCGCCGACTCAGATGCTTGCTCTCGTGCATGCTCATGACCTTTGGGATTCTGGTGTGAATCGCAGCCACAGGACTGGCTGCCGGTGGTTCTTCCGCTCGTCGGCCGTTTATTGTGTGCCAGGGTTGGCCCACTTGGCAAGCCGCGCACCGGTTTGCGTCGCGGCGGCCCTAATGGGGTTTGACGAACAAGATCGGTGATCAAGTAGGGCGGTGCCGAGCTTGCGAGGCCCGCCAGA
>JBDKTH010000970.1:0-23528 GCA_039680305.1 Thermoguttaceae bacterium
TCCGTGACGGCATGCCACCCATCCGCGATGGATGGCATCGGACTTCTGCATATTTCGCAGCGTTGTTCAGTCATACTCGCGGCAAGCGGACCGGGGCAGGTGGGTTAACGATCTGCTTTGCGACCCAAGTTCTCGTCAAGCTCGATCCTGGTGGGATCGGTCATGCCGGAATCTCGACATATCGCTCGCGAGACATCTCCGCACCGTAAGCGATGCAGGCAAGCACGTCAGCTTCTTCCAGCCCTGGATACTCTTCGAGGACCCTTTGGACCGACCAACCATCCGCGAGCAAATCCAGAATCAGCGACACCCAGATGCGACGACCACGAATGCATGGTTTTCCTCACGCCCCCGCCGGGCTCGTCCCGGGGGAGCGGAGGATTGCATCACTTCCGCTGCCGCCTGAGCAATCCCACGCTCCACTGGGGCGAGCCCAGTGGGGGCGGGCCGCTTCGTGTTTCTCGGGGGTAGTCCACCCAATCCTGAGTTCCGCCGGGGCAAGCCCGGCGGGGACGAGCCCGGACATTGGTAACCTGAGGATCAATAGACAAAAACTTGTGTCAACCGATGGAAAGGGGCTACTTACCTTTGCCACTCAACTGCTCAATCGCCGCGGCGACGGCCTGACGTGCCGTGTAGAGCTTGCCCGGATCGGGCAGGATCTTGCTCGTGTAGCGTCCGCCAGCGTTGGGGATGGTCACCAATTCGGTGGCCTGGGCCAGGGCTTTTTCGGCCTGGGTCACGTCGCGGCCGGCGGCCTTGGCCTCGGTGGTCAATCGCTGCAGGAGATAGAGGTATTCATAGTCCTCGACTCCTTCGCGTGCCTGCTCCAGGCGGATCGAACTGACCACGCCGGTCTGCCCGATCGGCTTGCCCGGATATAAGAGGAAGCCGTCGCCGTTGGGATAGCGGATCCAGTACGATTTGCCAGGCTCGTCCGACTGGTGGATGTAGGCGTGCCAGCCAAAGCGATAGGGATCGTAGGTCAGCCACGAGACACCCCAGAACTCGTACGCCTCAGCACCGTATTTGAAACAGTAGTGCGGCAGGAGACGTTCCGTGGCGCACAGCGGCGTGTCGGTGCACATCTGACCGTCGGTCGTAAACCGGATTCGCGCCCCGGCTTTCTTGATCTCCGCCATCTTCTCGACCGGGACGACCCCGTAGTGGCCGATCCCCCAGATGTCGAGTTTGCCGTCCCAGTCGGGCACATGATGCCAGGTGCTCGAGTAGATCGGGATCTGCGGACTGACCTCGTGGATCATGTCGCACAAGGCCCGCATCTGCTTGCGGATCGGTTCCTTGGTGTAAAACGGCTCGTCGGAGATGTAGAGCACGACCTTCTTGTCCCAGCCTTTTTCCTTCAGATGATCCCAAAAAACCTTCAGGCAGGCTTGGTAGACCTTCTTGTATTCGGGCCGGAGCTGGCTGCGATCGGCGCCCTCGTAGGGCGGCTGGCCCGGGTAGGGATCCTCGCCGAACATGGCCTTGGGTGGGAAACCCCAGCCAAACAGGTAGAAATTCCACGGGGTGTAGGAATGCGTCAGCTTCAACTCGTCGAAGTACCACGCAGCCGTCTTGTCGAAGGCGGTGAAATCGGCGACCACCTTCCCGTCCTTGTACTCGATCTTCGGCACGGGCCAGACGGCGTCCGGGCAGAGCCGACGACGGGCCATGAACCGCACAATCTCCGGATAGAGATCTTCTCGCGATTGCCCCCACATTTCTTCGGGCTTGGTCGGACGCGCGTCGTAGATCGCGCTCACATGGTTTTCGTCCGGCAGGGTGAAGCCCCAGACGTGCACGGCAAACGGCACCTCGGCGACCGGCTGGCCCTGGCAGACCAGGCGGACCTTGCCCGTGTAGTCGCCAGACGCGGCATCTTTGCCAGCCCCGACAGTGACCCACACGGCCTGCGTCTGGTTGGCCGCCAGGTCGAACGTGTCGCGCGGCAGCAGCGGATCGGGCCACATCCCGGCCCAGCCGTCGCACTGGCCAGGCTGCGAGGGAACCTTGCGGTACCAGGCCGGAGTGAGCGACTGATAGTAGCTCGTCGGGTGATCGATCGGCACGTAGCCGACCACGTTGACCTCGATCTCCTTGAGCGTCGTGCCGTTGGGCCCGGTCGGTGGAACGACGTCCACTCGCACGCCCTTGAGCGCGCGCGGGCTGCGCACGGCCAACTGGAGCGGCTCCTGCTCGTTGCGGGCACAGGCAATGCTTGCCGGCTGAGCGGCACGCGGGGCCGGTTCGTCCGGGAACACCTTGACGACCGCCTCCACCGGCCAGACCCGCAATGGGGCCGACTCCTTCAGCGGGCGCCCTTCCAAGCCGGCCACCATGCCCGGCAGGCATTCGGCCACCAACACGCCGTCATGCCAGACCGTGCCGGTAGCATCCATGGTCAGATGGATTTGCAGCGTAGCGGCATCAGCCGGCATGACCACGCGGCCCGACAACAACGTCCAGTCGGTGGTTCCCGTGAGGTCCGGCCCCACGCTGATCATCGCGTCGCTCTTGCACAGCTTTCCTTGGGCGTCGTGGCAGTGGGCATGCAGACGCACATTGCCGTGGAGGTCCTTGGTCTTAACCCACGCGGCCAAGAGATACGTCCGGCTTGGCTGAACCTTGACCTTCTGATACCAACCGCGCCAGTTCTTGGCGGCCTCATGCGGGACGTGCATCTTCGCGCACCGCTGGCCCAATCCCGCTTGTACCGACGAATCGAACCCGAAGGTTGTCCCGTCGCGGCCTTGCGTGGTCCAGTCCTCGGGCGACTTGGCGCCTTGCTCAAAGCTGGCGTTCTTCACAAGGTTGTGCCGGCTGGCCAACAGCGCGGTGTATTGCGAGGCGGTTGGGGCCTGGAGTTTCGGGTTGTCGGTGAAGTAGACATAGTAGTCGCCCACGCTCCGGGCCGGCGCACTGGCCTCCAACAGCATCAGGTTGCCATCGAGGAAGTGTTTGGCCGGTTTGTCGCCGTGCATGGCGATGACCGCGTTGCGGTTCAGTTGGCCGTGGAGACGCGCATCGAGAACCCCGGCGTCGACGAACACCAACGGCCGAGACGCCGCCTCCGCGGAGAAGTTGTAGACGCGGACCAGCATCCGATGATCCCACGAAGGGCCGTCTTGCCGTTCCGGGGCATGCCAGGCGTCGGCGCGGCCGAGTTCCTCAAGCGACATCCGCTCCGTGGCGCCCGCGCGGGCGCGAAGCTTGCCTTCCTCGCGGCATTCGAGGGTCGCGTTGTCGAACCAGGCCGTGCCCGTGCCCCGAAGCACCGTGCCCAGGTCGGCCCGATTGGCCGTGGCCGGGGCGGTAAATTCGGCGGTCACTTGCTTCCAGTCGTAGGTGCCTGCTCCGCCGCTGAGCATCGGGGAGATCATCATCGACTCTTTCTGATCCCCGACATGGATATACCAGCCGGCGTTTCCCTTGACGTTCTCGGCCTTGACCCAAGCCCGCATCACGTACTTGGCCCCGCCAACAATGTGTATTTCTCTCTGACGCGTGGCGATCCAACTCGGCTCGGCGCCGACCGCAACGACCGTCTTCAAGCAGCGTTTTCCCGACTGCGGATGCTCGGTGCTCCAGGTGGCCTGATGATCGGCGTCGGCCGCGTCGTGTGTCCAGCCGCTCGGTGTCTGGCCGCTTCCTTCTTCTACGTCGCCATTGGACAGGCCCATGCGTGCGACGAGCGAGTCGGGCAACTGGCCAGCCGTCGGGTTGTCGAAGTAGACGTAGTAGGTCGCCGACCCGTGCGCGGGACACTCGGCCGGAATCACCAGCGTGCTGCCGGCCGGGATGGGACCGTCGTCCAGCGGATTGCCGCCCGGCCCGTGGAGAGCAAAGATCATCTCCGCCCCGGTCGCGTTGGCCACGCGGATCGCTCGCGCCGCCTGGCCCACTAGCGCCGCCTCGCCCGCGGCCGTGCCGATCCGAAGGGAAACGGGCGTGCCGTCGGCCAGCGTGTCCCCGTCGTTCTGGACGACCGCGGCCATCCGCCCCTGCCACCAGCCGCCGCCGTGGAGATACAGCGGATGCTGCCACGGATCGGCCGCGAGAGCGTCAAGGCCCGTCATCATCAGCGTAATGGTCAATAGACTCGCGGCGAGTCGGTTCATTTTCGATCCTTTCCGAGCAAGGCAGTCAGTGCAAGAATGGTTTAAGGGGCAGGCTACTTGGGTGGTTCCTTAGTCTAGATCCCGGACGGGGCTCCTGCAATGTCCTGGGCGTTTTCGCAGATCCCTGACTTGAACGCAGCCCTCCTTCGGCTGCTGGGGCAGATCCCCGCTGGACGTGTCACAACCTACGGGGCGCTGGCCGAGGCGCTGGGCAACCGCCTGGCCGCCCGCTGGATAGGCCAGTACCTCCGCCAGCACAAGCACGACGCGGCCTGTCCCTGCCATCGCGTCGTCCAGGCAAGTGGGACGCTTGGCTCCTGCGCGATGCTCACCTCGGACAAAATGTCGCGACGTCTTGCGGCCGAAGGGGTGGAGGTGGTTGACGGGCGGATTGATCTCCCGCGATTCGGCTTCCAGGAGTTTGTCAGCGACCGACCGCTGGCCCGACTACGCGAGGTCCAGGAAGCGGTCGCCAAGAAGGTGGTCGTCGCGCCGCGGAACCGAATCCCCAAAACCGTCGGCGGGGTGGATCTCTCGTATCCCTGTCCCGAAGAAGCGGTGGCCGCCTACACGCTAGTCAACGTGGAGAGTGGCCAACTGCTGTGGTTCGAGACCCTGCGCCACCCCGTGGTTTTCCCCTACATCGTCAGCTACCTGACATTCCGCGAAGTGCCGGTGATGGTCGCCTTGCTCGACGCCGTGCGCACCGCCAACCGTCTGGCCGAGGTGGTGCTGGTCGACGGGAGCGGGATTCTTCATCAGCGTCACGTGGGCAGCGCCAGTCACCTGGGCGTGGTGGCCTCGGTGCCGACGATCGGCGTGACCAAAAACCTCTTGGTCGGCCAGGTCGATCTGGAGGGGATGCGGCCGGGCGAGTCGCGGCCCGTCTCCCATCAAGGACGCGCCATTGGCGTCGCGATCCGCTCCTCCGCTCGCAGTCGCCGCCCGATCTTTGTCTCGCCCGGGCACGAGGTCGACTTGGCGTTTGCCGAAGATCTGGTGCGTCGACTCTTGCGAGGCCGACGCCTGCCCGAGCCGCTTTACTGGGCCGATCGACTCAGCCGCAACGTCAGCCAGATGGCGGACGAGTAAGGATAGACTTGCCTGATCCCTGATGGGTTTCGACGAACAAGCTCGGCGCCGCCCTACCTTATCGGTCTTGTTTGTCACAACCCTTCAGCAAGGGGGCGGTGGGGTATTCACAGATCTGGACAGCGGGGCGACTGGCACATTTTTGGAAGCAAGATATGCGTATACTCATTTTGTGGCCTCGTCTGCTTCCCAAAATAGCCCCGGGAGAGTATGTTGGTTGTTTCGGCTGGCTTACAGGGCCTTGGTCTGGTAAATCCGACTGGGGATCCCTCGGCGGAAGTGCCGAAAAAGGAAAAAACACGTTTTCCCGCTAACCCCAGTACCGGGTAGATCGGGGGATCGTGAGCGAGGTATGGCAGGCACGACGGCCTGACGTATATAAAACAAGTAGGGATCTTGATTCGTATCAAGAAAGAGTCCCTGAACACAGCGTTGCGACTTTGGATTCCCTGACGCGGAGTAAATCCCATGGCAGCAGTAATTGACACCGAAAAGTGCTCCGGATGTGGCGAATGCGTGCAGACGTGCCCACTGGAAGCGATCACCATGCAAGACAATGTGGCGAAGGTCGACGACGAGACCTGCGGCGATTGCGGCGCTTGCGTCGACGCTTGCCCGAACGAAGCGATTTCGGTCTGACCGATCGCGAGTCACGGTTCTTTCTCTTGAGCCTCAGCGGTGGGTTGCGTTTCTCGCAACCCGCCGCTTTTGTTTAAGAACCCCTGACACAAACCGGTGTCCCCTGATGCAATGCCGGAGAAGTCCGGGTTGTGTTAGGGGTTCTAAGGTAGCAGGCGCGCTGGAGCGTGCCGTTCGCCTTTTCGATTCGCTTGCCAAGGGCTGCTCTGCTACCCTGGCGTTCCCGCTCATTCTGCACTTCTGCCGAGGAGTCCTGCCCATGGCCCGCGACGAGCGTCAGGGTCCGCCGGAGATCGCCCTGGTCGGCGACCTGACGGACAATCAGAGTGATCTGTGCGAAAAGCTTCTGGACGTGGAGCCGGGCGGAGAGTGCCTGATCTACTTCGACTCGCTGGGCGGCAGCCCCTACTGCGCCATGGCCCTCGTGTCGCTGATCCGCCTGCGGGATCTGAAGGCCACGGCGATCGTCGCCGGCGAGTGCTCCTCGGCCGCGCTGTGGCCGTTTGCCGCCTGTCGGCGACGGTTCGTTACGTCGTACAGCACGCTGCTGTTTCACCCCATGAAATGGCAGAGCGAGGAGAATGTCGGCCTGCTCGAAGCGGCCGAATGGGCGCGGCACTTCGCCCAATTGGAGTCGGACATGGACCAACTCCTGGCCGACCTCTTTGACGTCCCCCTGGAAAAGCTCCGCCCCTGGCTGACCCCCGGCCGATACGTCAGTGGCCGCGAACTGGCCGACGCTGGCTTAGCGGACCTCGTCGACCTCAAACCCCTGGCCCTGACAAACCGATCGCCACGGAACCGGCAGAAGGAAGGGCGACGGGGCAAGGAGTAAGGAGTTAGGAGTTAGGAGGAAGAGGGGGCGCAGGATTCGCTTTGGTGGTCTCCTGCCCTGAGAGAAAATCGGTTCACTGGCTAGGTAGGGGAGTGGAAATTGGGCCAGGTGATCTGCTAGGCTTGCTTCTGGCAGCCGCAATGCTCGCCATTTGATCCTTGGCAATTCGGCAATTTTCTTTCCCCGGATGTCCGCGTCGAGAAGTCGTTGGGGAACGCCCCCCACGTTTTCTGGTCGTCTCGGGCCCCCGGCATCGTTTTACAGGACTGGAAAAACGCAATCCTGTTGACCGCTTCCGCTGACCGCGACATGCGTCGCTATTCAGAAGAGGGGACACCCGTCATTACTGCTGATAGTCCTTCGCAAGTTGTAGAAGGGGCCGAATTATGCAACGCGCCCCCTAATTCTTACTAGAAGACTTACGACTTTTCAACGGATCGGAAGTACCTGATATTCTTTATGTTACGGAATTCGTACAAGCCCGAAAATTCGCAACAACACACGTGGGGCTATCCACAATTCTCTCCCTTAACCTGGGGGTAATTCCGTCGCTCTCGCCCGTTCAATTCTCCACCTGCCGGACCATATACCCCCTGATAGATGCAACAGCCCCAGCCCGTATACCCTTCCTCTTGATTGGTATCCTAACTCCTAACTCCTAACTCCTCCTCCCCCCATGTCCCGCAAGCCCACCCGTCGCGACTTTCTCACCGGCCGGGCCATCTCCGAGGCCGCTGCCGATCGGCAGCAACCGGCGATCTTGGGCGGGGCGCCGACGCCGGACGAAGCCGCGGGGGAGTCGTACCTGCTCCACGTCGCTCGCCGGGCGATGGCCTGCCAGTTTCAAGTGTTCTTCAACATGGGGCAGTATGCCAACGCCACCGAGGCGGCCATGGAATCCCTGGACGAGATCGAGGGCTTGGAGTCGCAGCTCTCGGTCTTTCGCTTGACGAGCGAGATCAGCCGGATCAACGCCCTGGCCGTCGATGGCCCGATCGCCGTGGAGCCGCGGCTATTCGAACTGCTCGAAGTGGCCCTGCGACTGTACAAAGAAACCGCCGGAGCCTACGACATCACGTCTACTCCCCTGTGGAAAGCGTGGGGGTTCGCACGCCACGAAGGCAAGATTCCCACGGCCGAAGAGTTGGCCGCGGCTCGGCAATGTGTTGGCAGCCAGTTCGTCGAGCTTGACGCGGAGCGGAAGACGGTCCGTTTGCTCCAGCCCGGCGTGGAACTCAACCTGGGAAGCATCGGTAAGGGGCACGCGTTGGACCGGGCAGCCGAGGTTCTGGCCGCCGCGGGAATTGGAGACTTCCTGTTCCACGGCGGGCAAAGCAGTATCCTGGCGCGTGGCTCCCAGCTCACCGACGGCCAATCGGCCGACGCTGAGAACCCGCAGGGGTGGACCGTAGGCATCCGCCATCCCCTGCGCAAGAATGTCCGGCTGGCCGAGGTGCGCCTTCGCAATCGAGCCCTGGGCACTTCGGGCACGGAGAACCAGTTTTTTCGCCATCAGGGGCGACGCTACGGCCACATCCTGGACCCCCGCACGGGCTGGCCGGCCGATCAACTCCTCTCGGCAACCGTGATTGCACCGAGCGCGGCCCTGGCCGACGCCCTGTCCACGGCCTTCTTTGTGATGGGGGCCGAAGCGGCACTGGACTACTGCCAAACGCGGCCCGATATCGCCACCGTGCTCCTGCAACCGGTGCGGGGCGCCAAGGGGTATGGGATTCGCACGGCAGGTCTGGACGAGGGCGATTTGCGGCTGTTGGCCGAGTGAAAGCGGGAGGCAAAGCAGGACAGTGCGGTTGGATGGCCAGGGCGGGCAGGGTATACTTGTCCATTTGCCCATTGGCAGTGCGTTTTGTGGTCTTCGCGCGGTTTGGGCAGCCGGTTCCAGTTGGGGGCCGAACCCCGCCGTAGTACACGCCCCACTGCTCTGCAAACCGACTCCATGAGCACGCTTCTTCTCGGTCACGGGTCCTATTTCGCGATCATCCTGTTGCTGATTCTGACAGGATTGGGGCTCCCGATCCCCGAAGAGGTCGCGATCATTGCCGCCGGGGTCATGTCTGGTCACGGTCAGATGAACCCCTGGTTGGCGTGGGCTTCGTGTATGATCGGCGTTCTCTGTGGCGACCTGATCGTCTACGGGATCGGGCGTCACTTTGGCCGGTCGGTGATCCGGGAACACCCGTTCTGGGCTCGCTTCGTCAATGCCGAACGCGAGGCCCAGATTGAGCGGATGATCGAGCGTCATGGGCTCAAAGTCTTCTTCCTGGCGAGATTCCTTGTCGGGCTTCGCTCGCCCGTCTACCTGACGGCTGGAATCCTCCGCATGGGCGTGCGGCGATTTCTCCTGACCGACCTCTTCTGTGCGACCGTGGTCGTCGGCCTCTTCTTTCTGCTCAGCTACTTCTTTGGCCAGGCGATCCTCTTGTGGGTCCGACGCATGGAGATCCTGATCACGGTGATCGCCGTCGTCGCAGTGGGCGTCCTCGGGTTCTACCTGTGGCGACACTACCGTGCAGGCCATCCTCAAGCGGGCCAATTCGACCCCGCTCTCCAGGATGGCAAAACCGAGGGGGAGTGCGTCGACGAGTCCAAACACTTGGTGTAGGATAGTACTGAGGTTCTCAAGAATCCCCTCGTGGAGCAGTACGATGACCATGCGCTGGCTGGCATCGCCCCTAGGCCGGTTTGCCGTTGCCGCACTGGTACTCTTGGCGACAGGTAGCCCTGTGACGGCCCAGACTCCTGGCCTCCGACGCTCGCCAGGGCTCCCGCGACGGCCTGACGGGCTGCTGGCCGCGGCCATCCAGGCGCAGAATATTGGGGCGGCGATCGTCGCCGGCCGGATCGTCATCTCCGCAGCCCGAGGCCGGAGCGTCCCCTGGCAACGCGATTCCGGGGAGATTAAGGAGCAGTTGTCGCTGCCGATCCCCGCGCGCGGCGGGACGATTAAGTACGACCGGAGTACGCCCAACGAGCTGATCTCGATGGAGTTCTTCGGCAGCGTTCGCGTGCATCTGGAGCGGACCCCCAAGGGAGACGCGGCCGTGGTGCCGGTGGAGTTCGAGCAATCGTCCCAAGGCACCATGTCCCTGAGCGTGGGCCTCAACGGCCAACGGCAGATCTACACAGGCGCGAGCCTCTGGCACTTACTGCTTGCCGAGCCGGACGTGTGCCGCCAACATCTGCTTCCACTCTTGGCCCTGATCAACGATGAATGGGACCTGCAGACGGTCAGCGAGCAAATCGAGCAAACGCTGATCGAAGAGGCCGGCAGCCAAGCCCCACCCGACCGGCGCCGATGGGTAGCCTTGGTCGAGCAGTTGGGCAGTGATCGCTTCACGCAACGGGAGGGGGCGGATCGCGAGTTGCGAGCCCTGGGGCCGCTGGTGTCGAGCTACTTGCAGACGCTCGATCTCGAGGCATTGGACGCCGAGCAACGCTTCCGCATCCGACGGATTGTGCTCGCGCTGACCGACTCTCATCAGCCCGACACGCCCGATCAGGTTGTCCTCTGGCTGGCCGGCGATCCGCAGGTCTGGCTAGCCCTGCTCGACCGCGACACCGAGGCCACCCGGCGTATCGCTGCCAAACAACTCACGCATCTCCTCGGCCGGCCCATCGCCTTTGACCCGGGCGCCGATGTCCAGACCCGAGAGACGCAGTTCAAGCGGTTGCAGGCCGATTTGCGAGCGGCAGGCGGCTAGGCAAAGAGGAATGTCGCGGAACCGAGGGCGACGCCGCGAATCAACATGGGCCAGGCAGGGATCCGGATCGGCTAGTCTCGCAGGCTTTCGATCCGGTCCATGACCAGGAAGACTCCGGCCAAGAGTCCGCCGGCGACATAGCCTGCAATGCCGCCCAGCAGTGCGCCAACGAGGGTTGCGACGCATAGACTGGCCAGCACCGCGCCGAACGGCAAGGGGCCAGAGGCCTCGTAACACAGCACGCACAAGGTGTAGCCCCATAGGACGACAACCCCGAAGGCGAGGCCCGCGAGAATCGAGGCTCGCCGGGGATCCTTGCCCTTGAAGAGGGTGGCCTGCGAGACTCCGATCACGACAAAAAATACGGCCGCCGAGCCGAGCAATGGCGGCGGCCAGCCGCAGGTCGACATCGTGCCCAGGAGCAGGGCGAAAAACGCCGTGACCACCAACAGCGAGCCCACGCCGAACCGCCGCGGCACGCCGACCTGGGGATCGCCTGGATGAACCTGCGGGAGAGCACCTGACGAGTCTGACGGATTGCTCGAGTCCATTGCTGCCCTCGATCCTCTCGTGACCAGCAATCAGCTTTCAGCAACAACCTGGGCTGATTGCCGATGGCTGAAAGCTGACTGCTAATAGTTGATTGCTTCCCGCCCTCCAATTCCTGTCGTCTCAGGACGGCGGCAGTCCTCCCCTATTCGCGGGCCTCTGGCAAATAGAGCAGTCGGCCGCACGACTTGCAGAGCACGGGCTGGCCCTGCATGAGGGTGCTGATCAGGTTCACGGGGACCTGGTGGTTGCAGCCGCCGCAGAACCCGTTGAACACGGGGGCCAGGGCCTCAACGCCTTTGGTCCGCACGACGCGGCTGTAGTGGGCGCGGAAATCGTCCGGCAAGGTGGCCTCAACCTGCTTGAGCTCGGCTTCCAGGCGCTGGATGTCGCCTTCGATGAGCGGTTGCCGCTTCGCGACGTCCTGGTGGGTCTTTTCGGCCTGCTCCTCGGTCTTCTTTGCCACCGACTCCGCCTCGGCCACCTTCTTTTGCAGGCCGTCGAGCTTTTCCATCGCTTCGAGGATCTCGTCAGCCAGGACGCTGTTGGCCATCTCGGTGGCGGCGATTTCCTCCTTCAAGGCCTGGTACTCGCGATTGTCCTTGGCCTGCCGCATCTGTCCGCGACGTTTTTCCACGCCCGTCTCGGCGCTGGACAGCTGCATCTGCTTGTCGTCGGTCGCCGCTTTGAGCTTCCTCAATTCGTCGCGGATCTGCTGCGTTTGGACCTCTTGCCGTTGGATGTTGGTCTGGTGGGCCTTGAGCATCCGCGGGCCGCGTTCCAGCCGTTCGCGCAGGTCTTGGAGTTGCTGATGGATGCGATGAAGGGTCCGTAGAGATTCAACCGCGGAATGAACTTCGCTTGACATGTCTCTCGCTAACTACAAAGGTTCCGAAAAGGCAATAAAAAAAGCCGCTGGTTCTCAAACCAGCGGCTTGCCGCGCAGGTCGCGTCAACCGGCGACCCGTTCCAAGAAGCCAGCCAGTTGCTGGCTCCGCACGGGGTGCTGCAGCTTGCGGACCGCCTTGGCCTCGATCTGCCGCACCCGCTCACGGGTGACTTTGAAGATCCGCCCCACCTCTTCGAGGGTGTACGTGTACCCATCACCCAGCCCATAGCGCAGGCGGATGATCTCCCGCTCGCGATAGGTGAGCGTCTTGAGCAAGCCTTCGATCTTCTCGCGAAGCAGCTCAATGTTGGCCGCCCGGTCAGGGCGGAGGGTGCCGTCATCTTCAATGAACTCCCCAAAACAGCTATCTTCACTCTCCCCGACCGGCCGGTCCAGGCTCACCGGGTGCCGACCCATGTTCAGCACCCGCCGGGTTTCGTCGAGGGTCAAGTCGGCGGCTTTGGCCGTTTCTTCTGTTGTCGGCTCTCGCCCCAGTTCTTGCAAGAGCCTCTTGGAAGTATTTTTCAATTTGCTGAGCACGTCGATCATATGGACCGGGATCCGGATGGTCCGGGCCTGGTCGGCGATCGCTCGGGTGATCGCCTGGCGGATCCACCATGTGGCGTAGGTGGAGAACTTGTAGCCTCGGCGATACTCGTATTTGTCGACCGCCCGCATCAGCCCGGTGTTCCCCTCCTGGATGAGGTCCAGGAAACTCAACCCCCGATTGCGGTATTTCTTGGCGATCGAGACGACCAGGCGCAGGTTGCCGCCCGAGAGTTGCCGCTTGGCCTCTTCGTAGTCGCGGTACTGCCCCCGCATGATATCGCATCGCTTGCGCAGGCTCCGGGGGCTTTCTTGGGTCATGACCATCAGGTCGCGGAGTTCGCGACGCAGATTGGCCCGCTCGTCGGCGAACCGGTAGCCGTCGGCCAACAGGGTGATCTGCTTGAGCCGCGCCCGGATCTGATCCATCCGGGCAGAGGTCTCTTCCATCTGCCGCATCATCGCCTGCACCCGGCGGGTCCGAAGGCTCAGTTCCTCGACCAGGATCAGGCACTTGCGCCGACGGCGGATGAATCGCTTGCGGGCCGCGATCCGATCTTCGGGCGAGGTCCGCTTGCTGATCAGGCGGTGGAAGTCCTGATCGATCAGCGTGGTCATTTCGGTCAGCGTGGCCAGGTTGTGCGGCATGCGGCCGAGGATCTGCTCCTTGGTCAGCCGTTCGGTGAGCGAAACCTTTACGGTGCGGTCGAAGGGCAGGATCCCCTTGTGCACCTTGGCCAGCGTGGCGATCGTATTGTGCATGCCGAGGCTGCAACTGAGCACGGTGCGGCGGAACCGCTTGCGCGTGACCTCGATCTTCTTGGCCAGCGTGATCTCTTCCTCGCGGCTCAGCAGGGGAATCACGGCCATCTGGCTCAGGTAGAGCCGGATCGGATCGTTGCTCCACTTGGGCGAGTCGTCGACCAGTGACGGCGACGCTTCGCTCGCTTCCATGACCTCTGGCAGCTCGACGGTCGCCCGGGCCTTCGCGCCCTTGGCTGGCTTGGCCGGGGTCTCGAAGAATTCCGGCTCCGGGGCGTTGTTGACCAGTTCGATCCCTGCCTGGTCCAACGAAATCAAGAGGTTGTCGAGCTTCTCGGGGTCAACTGCTTCATCGGGCAGATAACGGGTGACTTCGTCGTAAGTCAGATAGCCCTGCGTCTTGCCCTTGGCGACCAGTTCCCGCAAATCCTTATCGAATAGGTCCACCAGAAATCTCCTTCCGCGCCATCATGGCGCGCTGGGTTGAAGGGAAATTCCGATCGCAAGCCGCCCGCTGTGGGGCCGGCGGCTCCGATCACCCGCACATGGTCCTCACCCGTCCGTGGGCTCGGAAGTGCCATGCCGGGCGCGCTCCTGTTTGTTCTGGACGATCTTCTGCAGCAACTCAAGCTCCTGATCCACGTCCAATCGTCCGTCACGCAGCACGCTCATGTCGGCCTGCGTGCGCCGGTCACTCTCTCGATGACGAAAACTCCTTATCAGTTTCTCGATGAGGGCCTCGGGATTGGCCATCCCTTTGGCATGCCCCTTTTCATCCAGTTCGACCAACAGGCTCTGGGTGTCCGGATCGTCGAACTCCAACATCAAACGCTCAAACGTCGGCGTCTGGCCGGCCTCGGCCAGCCGACAGCAGGTCTGGTAAATCTCCCGGCACGTTGCCGAAGCCAAATGCTCCGGGGCGATTGCCGCCCGGGCCATCAACACTCCTTCGGGAAACTGCAGGAGGATTTCCAACAGTTCCCGCTGGCACGGGTCCATGCCCGCCTTGGGATCGCGGCGGATTACGGCCGGGGTCGAGGCTTGCGGCAACCGACTCGGCGACGGCCGCTCGCCGCCCGAACGACGCAGCGTGGTGAGTCTCGCCCGGACCTCTTGCTCCGGCACGCGGAAGCTGGCCGACAGCCGCTGCAGAATCTTCTCTTCGCGGAAACGGCTGTCGCTGGTCGAGTCGAGCCGCAGACGCGGGGCCTTGGCCACGATCGACACGAGCCGTTCCAGGGCCTGGCTGGCCGCATGCACGTCGTTTACCAGGTCGATCCCCTCGGTGAAACTCCGGAACGCGTGCTCCAGGCCGTCGACCGTGTGGTGCTCCAACTGGTCGCGGAACGCCTCCGCCCCGTGTTCCAAGAGGTACTCGCACGGGTCCTGATCGCCGGGAAGCGTCAGCACGCGGAGATCGGCGTTCTGGGAAACGAAAAGCTCCAAGACCTCATTCGTCCGCCGCTTGCCGGCCTCGTCACCATCGAGCACCAGGACGATTTGTTTCACAAACCGCTTGAGAATCCGGATGTGTTGCTCGTTCAAGGCGGTGCCCAGCACGGCCACGGCGTCGCAGAACCCGCACTGGTGTGCGATAATCGTATCGGTGTAGCCTTCCATCACTAGCGCCTGATGGGTCTTGCGCATCGCTTCCCGAGCGACGTCCAGCCCATAGAGCAGGTGACTCTTGGCAAACAGCGGGGTCTCGGGCGAATTGATGTACTTGGCCGGGCTGGTCGAGCCGGATTCCGGAAGCACCCGGCCTCCGAGGCCAACGGGGCGGTCCTGCGGGTCGCGGATCGAGAACAAGACCCGGCCGCGGAAGCGATCGTACGTCCGTCCGCCGTCCTGCGAACGGGCCAGCAGGCCGACGGCCTCCAGGTCGGGGACTCTGATCCCGACCGTCTGCGCCCGACGCAGAAGCCAGTCCCAGCGATTGGGGGAGTAGCCGAGGTGGAATTTCTCGATGCTCTCCGGGCTGAGCCCCCGTTCTTGGAGATAGCGACGGGCCGGTTCGGCCTCCTCGTCGCGAAGTAGACACTCGTGATACTGCTTTTCAACCCAGGCCATCACGCGGTAGAGGCGGCGCTTGCTGTCGCCCGACGCACCGCCCGGGGCACTGCTATAGCCGGGGTCGCCGGAAGTCACGGCCGAGGGGCCGGCGGGGCGCGGCGGGGGCTTCAACGTAATCCCCGCCTGATCGGCCAGCATGGCCAAGGCCTCGGGGAACGAGACCCCTTCGAGCTTCATGACGAAGCTGAAGATGTCGCCGCCGATATCACAGACCCAGCACTTCCACGACTGCCGCTCGGGGTTGATCTGGAGACTGGGGCGGGAGTCGTCGTGCCAGGGGCACAGGGCGACATAATTGCGTCCCTGCCGGCGGAGCTGCATGTATTTGCCCACCAGCTCGACGATGTCAATCGCCTGCTTGACTTGCTCTTTGATATCTAGCGGCGCATAAAACGACACCGTCAGCTCCCTCTGTGTCGAGACTCGCGACATCCTTTTCACGACAGCAGACACAGGTCGGCAACTCCTTTTGCCGATGCGAAAAAGGGGACGGGGGTCTTTTCGACAACCGCTC
Organism: Thermoguttaceae bacterium; assembly: GCA_039680305.1. Lineage (GTDB taxonomy): Bacteria > Planctomycetota > Planctomycetia > Pirellulales > Thermoguttaceae > JBDKTH01. The sequence goes on from JBDKTH010000970.1 coordinate 15,743, forward strand.
GGGTGAACAAAACTCCCGATCGAAAAAAACGCCCGTCCCCCTTCTTGCCTTGGTCCCTCGTCTCAGCGTCGGCCTACCGGCGCCACCTGACACCGGCCGCCACGGAGGAACCGGGCGGCCATTGTTCAAGTGCGGCCCGATTATAGCCATCCCCCCGAAAACGGTCAAGCACGTCAAGAGCAGTAGCTGAGTCGTGGAAAGCGGAAAGCGGAAAGCGGAGAAACGCGGCGTGCAAGCACGCCAGCTAAATGGGGGATAGCTAGCATTGCATTACTCGCAATCCGCTTTCCGCTTTCCACCACTTCTCACTGCTCGGTAAACGACGGCCGCTCGGCGATCTCGACGGTCAGCTCGATGGGGCGATTCTCGCGGATCAGCTGCAGCTTAACCTTGGAGCCGATCTTCTCCCGGCCGACCTGCAGGATCAGTTCCACGCGATCGTCGACGCGGCGCCCATTCCACTTCGTGATCACGTCGCCCGGCTGGATCCCGGCCTTTGCCGCTGGGGAGTCGGGCACGACACTGACCACAAGGACCCCCTGCACATTGCGCAGCCCGAGCTGCCGGGCGATCTGCTCGGTCACGTCGGCCGGCTGAACGCCCAGCCAGCCGCGCACGACCTTGCCCTTGGTTCGCAGTTGTTCGTAGATTTCTTTGGCCTTATCGCTGGGGATGGCAAAGCTGATCCCCTGGTAGGCCTGACCATAGATCGCCGTATTGATCCCTACCACTTCGCCCTTGAGATTGACCAAGGGGCCGCCGCTATTGCCCGGGTTGACCGCCACGTCGGTCTGCAGAAACTCTTGCGGCCCCAGCTGTGTGGCCCCCTTGCGATCCTTGGCGCTGACAATCCCCGCGGTGACCGTTCGCTCCAACCCATAGGGATTCCCGACGGCCAGCACCTGGTCGCCGACCTCCAGCTTGTCGCTATCACCCCAAGCGGCCGTGGGCAGCTTGCCGGCATCGATCTTCAGCACGGCCAGGTCATTGTGCGAGTCTTCGCCGACCACCTTGACGTTGTTGATCGTTCGTCCATCGGCAAGCTCCACGCTGGCCTTGGTGGCCCCGCTGATCACGTGGTAGTTGGTCACGATATATCCGGCGTCGTCGACGATGACGCCCGAGCCTTCGCCGCGAGCCTGATGCGGCTGTCCGCCCCACCATTCGTCGCCCAAGCCTTGCCCGTCGACGCGTTGAACCGTCTTGATCCCGACCACGCTGGGCGACACGCGCATCGCCGCGAGCCGGTAGCGGTTTGGCGCTTCGGGCATCTTCTCCAACGCGTTCGCCGCCACCTCCATCTCCGCCTGCAGCTTTCCCCGGGTCATGGAGAATTGGATCTGCTCGGCCAGATACGGCAGGACCAACAGCAGGATCAGTCCCAACAGGACTAGCAGCAGACCGCCGGAGACGTGCCAAGCCGGCTGTGCCGGCGACTTGGGCGGAGGAAAGGATGGATTCTGGGGGGGCTGTTCGTAATCCTGCATGGGAAGGCTCACTCTGCCGAAAAATGGCCAGCTTACGACAGCAAATTATAAACTCCATCGACCCTCTGGATACCCCGCCCCCCGCCACAGACCGGTCCGCTGCTTTCCCCGTTGGCGCTTTTCGGGTATCCTGCATTGGGAGGACGCTTGTGCCGGAGGCTCCGGCCGCAAGCGGCCGGGCTAAACGGGGGTTATCGTCTTCACTGCACTTCTTCACGATCTCCTCCCTTAGTCCTTTGTCCTTGGTCCTTAGTCCTTGGTTTTCCCATGCTCTTCTCCCCACGCATCAGTACGAAGCAACTGGCCATCCTCTGCCGTCGCTTAGCCATTTCGCTGGAAGCCGGGATCGACGTGCGCAAAGTCTGGGCGAGGGAGGCCGAGCGGCCCGTGGGAATTGTCGCCCGCCGCCGGCTGTGCACCGTCAGCGAAGCCGTCGAGCAGGGCGACAGCCTCAGCGAGGCCCTCAAGGCCACCGGCGACTACTTCCCCGAACTGTTCCGCGAGCTGGTGGCCGTCGGCGAATACAGTGGGCATTTGAGCGAGTGCCTGGCCCAACTGGCCGAACACTACGAAGGCCAAATCCGCCTACGACGGATCTTCCTGGCCGCCATTGCTTGGCCGGTGTTCCAACTGGTCGTGTCCCTGGTCGTGGTCGGCTTTCTGATCTGGGTCATGGGCGTCATCGGCAACATGACCGGCACTCGGATCGACATCCTCGGCTTCGGGCTGGTCGGCAACTCGGGGCTGGCCGTCTACATGAGCATCCTAGCCGTCATCGGCGCCGTCCTGTTCGGGTTTCTCTACGCCATCCAGCGAGGCGTGTTGTGGGTCGCTCCCGTCCAAATCGCCCTGATGCGTGTGCCCATGCTCGGGCAAGTCCTCCAGACCCTGGCCCTCGCCCGACTCGCCTGGTCGCTGCACCTGACGCTCGACACTGGGATGAAGCTACGGCGAGCCCTCAAGCTCAGCCTGAACAGCACCCAGAACGCCATTTTCACCCGCCACGATCGCGCCATTGACCGTTCGGTCGCCTCGGGGAACGCGCTCTGCGAGGCATTCGGCCAGACGGACGCCTTTCCCCTGGAATTCCTCGACGCCCTGCAGACCGGCGAGCAGGCGGGCCGGACCGTGGAGACGATGGAGATCCTCAGCCGCCAGTATCAAGAGCGTGCCCAAGCGGCCACCCGCATCCTGACCATGCTGGCCGGCTTTGCCGTCTGGGGACTGATCGCCGTCCTGATCATCCTGCTGATCTTCCGGATCTTCTCCTTCTACCTCGGCGCGATCAACAGCGCGCTGAACGGATGACGTTTTCGTCCCCGCCGGGCTTGCCCCGACGGAACGGAGGATTGGGTGGACTACTGGTCATGCACCCGCAAAGCCACTCTCTCGAATCCCCGGCCGCCAAAAGCGGCCGGGGATTCGAGAGAGTGGAGATTGGACGGATCGCCTTGTAGTGGTCAATCCCTCGTTCCATCGGGGCAAGCCCGATGGGGACGAAACGGGGCTTTGCCAACCTGAAGATCAACAGGCGTGGCCCGCTTCCGCCCTTTTCCACGCCCCCCGGAGACCGTACAATCGTCGGTGTTCAATCGTCCCGACCCCTGAACCCCGAACCCTCGCGAATTCCTATGCGCACGTTCCTCGTTACCGGCGGTGCCGGATTCATCGGATCGCATATTGCCGAAGCCCTGGTCAAACGCGGCGACAAAGTCCGCGTCCTGGACAACCTCTGTACCGGGTTCTTGAAGAATCTGGATCCGATTCGCGAGGCGGTGGAGTTCATCGAGGGCGACCTGAACGACGCCCCGCTGGTGGCTAAGGCCGTCGAGGGGGTGGACTGCATCTTCCACGAGGCGGCCCTGGCCTCGGTGCCGCGGAGCGTTGAACGGCCGTTGGACACGAACGCGGCCTGCGTGACCGGCACGGTGACCCTCTTGGATGCGGCCCGCCGGGCGGGCGTACGGCGGCTGGTCTATGCCGGCTCCAGCAGTGCCTACGGCGACCAGCCGTTCAGCTCCAAACGGGAGATTGACATGCTCGCCCCAATCTCGCCCTACGGTGCGGCGAAGCTGGCTGCGGAGTATTACTGCAGGGCGTTTACGGCCACGTACGGCTTCGAAGCGGTCACGATCCGCTACTTCAACGTCTTTGGTCCACGGCAAGATCCCCACAGCCAGTATTCGGCCGTGATCCCCCTGTTTATCACCGCGATGCTCTCGGGCCAACGTCCGACCGTCTACGGCGATGGACAGCAGTCGCGCGACTTCACCTATGTGGCCAACGTCGTCCACGCCAACCTGCTGGCCGCCGACACGCCCGGTGTGGCCGGTCAGGTGTTCAACGTGGCCAACGGGAAGAGCATCACGCTGTTGGAACTGATCGCGGCGTTGAACAAGCTCCTGGGCACGCAGGTCGAGTCGAAATTCGCCCCGCCGCGGACCGGCGACATCCGCGAAAGCATGGCCGACATCAGCATGGCCCGCACTCGCTTGGGCTACGAGCCTCAGGTCGACTTTTATGAGGGACTGCGGCGGTCGATCGACTACTACCGTCAGCTTGCGGGAAAGTAGACCGGCGACGCGGTCGTTTGTGGCTTCCGGCGGCGAGAGAAGCAGTGCGGAGGGCCGAAGTCTTGGGGCCCCGTCGCCGCGTCAGCACGTAGACCAGCCCCATCGCGCCGAGCAGTGCCGCCACGGTGAGGTACATCACCGGGTAGCTCGGCAGCCCCATCGCGTCGGCCACGTGGAGGACCACGCCGGCGATCGGCGAGCCGATCAAGACGCCCAGGTCGTAGGCCGCCAGGATCAGCATCGTGGCCAGGCCGCGGTAGCGGGCCGGGAACGTGCCGCAGGCTTCGGCCACGGCCGTGGGAAAGAGAATCGCGTGGGAAATCCCGAAGCTGATGGCCGGGATCAACAACTGCCACTCCGTGCCGACCGCGAGAAACAACACCTGCCCGGCCACGAGCATCACCAGTCCGAACAGGATCATCGGCTGCAGGCCAATCCGCTCCGGAAGCCGTCGGGTCACGACGCGGGTGATGATGGCGGTCCCTGAGTAGATCGCAAAAAACAGACCGATGCGAGGAATGCCGAGCTCCGCCGCGTAGGTTCGCAGGAAGGTCTGCGGCAAGCCGAAGCCAAAGCCCATGGCCACACTTACCAGCAAGATGGACCCTGGCGAGTAGCGCCGCAAAAGCCAGAGCAGGGGCGGACGGCGGCGCGGGACCGGGGGCTGATAGCTCCAGGTCGCCCACCAGGCGGCCGCAAGCGCCAAGAGCGCCAAAACGCCCGAGGCCAGGAACAGGCGGTCCACCTGCATACGGTCCTGGAGCGAGCCGTGGACCAACAGGTCGCCCAGTTGCGCGCCGAGGACCATCCCCAAAAAGCCTGAGGTCCCTAGCATGCCCAACATCTCCGCCATCCGGACCACCGGGGCACGGCCGGAGATGAACGTCATCGACGCGCCGAAGACACAAGCGATCGCCGAGCAGAGGGCGATTCGCAGCAAATAGATCGCCACTCCGTCGTAGCGGGTGATCAGCAGATGGCCAAAGCAACTGGCCGTGAACACCAGCAGCCCGCCAAGCCACAACAGCCGTGAGCCATAGCGGTCGACGGCCGTCCCCAGGAAAATCCGCATCAAGAGACTGCCCACCATTCCCAGGCCGACAATCCAGCCGAGGTGCAACTCACTTCCGCCCAGGTAGGTCACGAAGTCGGCGTAGCGATAGAGGACGGCGTAGGCCACGCTTACCAGCAAGTTGGCGAGGTAAGACTTCCAGAACGACGGATCGTAGGGGCTTTCACGCTCAACCGATGGGCCAAACGGCCGCGCAGCAACACGCCGAGCGGGGACCGAAGGGGGACAACGACTCGAAGGGCAGATCATAGAGGCGGGGATGACAACCGATGATGACCAGTTCCGTGCACTATTCTAGCCAGAACGCGACTCACGAGTCAGTGCCAAAATCGAGTATGCCCTCGCATGACTCGCGAGAGGGGGTGGCGATACGAAGCATCAAAGACTGTGACACCTGCTCGGCAGTCGATGTTCGTTATCCCTGCCACCGTTGATATAATTCGAGCCGACAACAGGACTAAGGACTAAGGAAGAAAGAATGCCCAAGAGGCGGCTATAGCCGCAACCAAAACCTGTGCAGCATGGCATTTTCCTCTGGGCCCCGGAAAGAGATCCTTTCTTCGCCCTTCGTCCTTCGTCCTTCCCCCCATTCCCGCAAAGGCTCCGCTCCGTGTCCAACGCCAACAAGACACTTGTGACCGTCGCCACGTATAACGAGATTGAGAACCTGCCGCGACTGGTCGAGGAGATCTTCCGGTATGCTCCCGAGGTCGACCTGTTGGTGATCGACGACAATTCGCCGGACGGCACAGGCCAGTGGTGCGATCGAAAGGCGGCCGAGGACCCGCGGGTGCATTGCCTGCACCGCGCAGGGAAACTGGGCCTGGGCACGGCGACCATCGCCGCTATGCGGTACGCCATCGAGCACGGTTACAAGCAAATGCTCAACCTGGATGCCGACTTCAGCCACCCGCCCCGCTACCTGCCCGACCTGCTGGCCGGCATGGATCCGCCCAATGGCCCGCCGGTCGACGTGATGATTGGCTCCCGCTATGTGCCCGGCGGCGGGATCGAAGGCTGGCCCTGGCGTCGGCACTTCATGAGTTCGGGCGTAAACCTATACTCCCGCTGGCTCTTAGGGCTCAAGCCCAAGGATTGCAGCGGGGCCTATCGCTGTTACCGCACATCGATCTTGGCCAAGCTCGACTTCGATCGCATCCGCTCCCGCGGCTATTCTTTTCAAGAAGAGATCCTCTGGCGCCTCAAACGCCTCGGCGCCCGCTTTGCCGAGACGCCGATCGTGTTCGTCGACCGCACCCAGGGGAGTTCCAAGATCAACCACCGCGAAGCCGTCGCCGCGCTGTGGATCATCCTCGGGCTGGGGTTGAAGAACCTGTCTGGCTGCCGTTGACGCTTGTTCTCCTGGGGAAATCTGTATAAGGAATTGAAAAGAATAGCCGAATAATCAATTCCTTCACACACGGTTCCCAGGTTGCCTTTTTTGGACGGATAGATCCTGGCGTTTTCGACAAAGTGCTGACAGCCAGACGCCCACGCCGATTCTCGGCGTGGGCGTCTCCCTGGTCGGATTTTTGGAGACACGGCTTGTCCATTGACAGGTCACTGTCTGGGGGCATTAGCGCGAGTGGTTGTTGGGCCGCCGAGACTCGAGTTGCTACAGACCGTGCAATTGGGCCTCGCGCGCTTGAATTCTGCAATTGCCGCGTCGGTGACCTGCGTGTTGTTCAGGCTCAGTTCGACGAGATCGTTGAACGAAGAGAGATGTGAGAGCCCTTTGTCCGTGATGGCAGTGCCAAGCAGGGACAATCGTTGAAGCTGCCTGAATGCCTGGACATGTTTCAAACCCTCGTCGGTAATCCTGGTGTTGCCCAGTGCGAGCGCACGGATTGCCGTCAAGCTTTTGAGTTGGGCAAGCCCGGCTTCGGTGATCGAGGTTCCGTTCAGGTTCAACAGTTCCAGGTTCTTGCACCGTGCGAGATGCTTCAGGCCCGCATCGGTAATGCGGGTGTTCCGTAAATCAAGGTACTTGAGCTGGCTCAACCCGGACAGACTGGCCAATCCCGCATCGGTAATGGGATTGTCACTCAGGTTCAGTTCCTGAAGCGTCGGCAGATTGCCGAGGTAGTGCATCTCGTTGTCCGTCAGTTCTGTTGCGCGTAAGACCACCGCATCGAGAGCAGGCGCTGAGCGAAGATCCTGTAGTTTGGCGATTGCTGCCTCGGAGACCGGCTGATTCACCGCGAAGTAGATCCGTGCACCCATTCCCGGACGAACCAGGGCGATTGCGCGATTCTGGGTAATATGGCATAATATGGCAATCGCGATTTGGTTGGTTTGAGGCGGTGCGTCTCACCAGGTCGCCGATTGCAGGGAGGTGGGTTATGCCAGCCAAGAAATCTGTTGCGATCGAGGAGTATTTTTCCGAGGTGACCGATCCCAGGCGTCGCGAAGGGACGTATCCGCTGATCAACTTTCTGGTGATTGCCGTGTGCGCCGTCATCTGCGGAGCGGACGACTTCGTGGCCATCGCCGAGTTCGGCCGGGCGAAGAAGACGTTCCTCGGGAGATTTCTCGACCTGAGCGCGGGCATTCCGTCCCATGACCGCTTCAACGCGATCTTTCGTGCCATCAAGCCTGCCGAGTTCGAGAAATGCTTGTTGAGTTGGATCACGGCGTTGCACGAAGTCACCGAG